>DASTCX010000006.1 GCA_035710745.1 Candidatus Eremiobacteraceae bacterium
TCGCGCCAGCGTCGAGTTCTTTGAGGATCGAGACGATCTGCGATTCGGTGAAGCGGCTCTTCTTCACGTGAGTCTCCTTGGCGGGCCTTACGCCCGAGACCTCACAGTTTCCGCCTGTCCGAAATCACCGCCTCAGGTCAAGTTAGCGCTATCAATCGCTACCGGCGCAAGCGCGTAGGTCAGAAGGCCAGCTGCCGACATTCGGCAAACGGCCGATAAGCGCGACTGGAGGCTGCCATGGGATCACGAGTCCTTATAGCTCTCTTTTTCGCGGCGACACTCGCCGCGTGCAACTCGCATGCGAGCTCGCCGGTCACCCCCTACGCTATTACGCCCGCTGCTCAAGTCCTGACGTCGCCGACTGCGACGCCAGGCTGGAGCTCGTTCACGTACTCCGGCAACATCCAGGGCATGACCGCTGGTCCAGACGGCGCGATGTGGGCGACAATGACCGACGGATCCGTATCGCGCATCGACGTGCTCGGCAATCAGACTTCGTATGCGGTCGGTGGTGTGGCGCAAGAGTTCATCGTCAGCCTTCAGGGGGATCTCTACGTCTACGAACTGCTTTCAGGGGGCATCTCCGGAATCGCGAAGGTGACGACCGGCGGTCAAGTGACCGATTATCCGCTCTCGAACGACTTCGTTCAGTCGATGGCGCCGGCGGGCGTCGGACTGTGGATGATCCGCGTGAACCAGAGCACCGGGACCTACCTGACGCGGATGGACACGAGTGGAAACACGTTCAACTACAGCGACACCGTCGGGCAGGGATTTTTAGACATCGTTCAGGGCGCCGACAAGAACCTATGGGCTGCGGCGTCGGTGTCGGGTATTGTCCGAATCTCGCGCCGCGACGGATCGCAGACGTTCTTTTCGGTAGACGAAAGCGAGACCCCTTATACGCTCGGATCTGACAAACTTCTCTGGACCGTAGTCACCAGTCGTGCGACGAGCGTCGACGTAAACGGAAACTCATCTAACTACCGGCTAGCGAAGAACCTACGCGGCTTTCCGCAGGTTGCGACGCCGCACGTCATATGGTGGATCGCCGGAACTCCGATCGAACTCCACGGATTCAACACGACGACGCACCGCATCAGCAAGAACATCGCGCTCCCGGTGCAGACGAACTATAGCGGACCGCTCGCGCTCGGCCCCGATAAGCGGCTGTGGGCGGCGATCAACGGAACGATGTATCTCTACACGATCAAGTAGCGCTACTTGGAATATTCCGTTCTTTAGGCCCCGCAAGCCAAACCGAAAACGTCGCCCCTAATTCAGAGTACCGACGTAGACGTAGCGGGAATCTGTCATCCATAGGTTGTGGTCCGGAGCGATAATCGCGTCCACCAAATATTCCTGGGCCGGGTCGGTCCACACGTGTAGGCTCACTTCCTTGGTGGTGTTGAAGCGAAAAATCGTCTGCTGATCCGGGTAGAGCCCGCAGGGCATGATTAGCGTGCCTTTGTGCGGCAGTATTGCGAAAGGCCCGTTACGTGGACGGCCGAGGGCTATGACTTTAACGCCCAGGTTGTCGTCAATGCGTACCAAATCCGGGTTCAGAATTGTTCCAGCAGCCGCCCAGATGTATCCGTCGCTGGCTGTCGCTAGGGGACCGATGCGGCCGACAACTACCGACGTGATGCTATCGTCTGGCGCGATGCGGTAGAGCGTCCCCGAGTAGTAACCTACGATGAACATCGCGCGTCCCGTCGTGTTGCCGCGCATGATTCCGTCAACCTGCTCAGGCATTGTGAGCGTCGAAATGACACCCACCGTCGTGATGCGCGTGATAGTCGCGGATCCATCGTCTAGCCACAGCCGCTGATCGTAACCAGAAACCATCGTATCCGCACCGTACGTGCAAGCGTAGGGCGCAATGAGATCGACGACGGTCAGGTCTGGATGGACCTTGTAAATGTGACACGTCGACCCATTCGACGTCGCGATGTAGATATTGCCATCCGGGTTAGGAGCGATAGCCGTGCCGATCTGTGTCGGATCGGGGTAGGGCGACGTGAGGACATTGAAGTTGCTCGGCGTTATGCGGCCATATGCGTGCTCGTACGTATCCATGTACCAAACATTTCCATCGTGGCCGTCAACCATTTTTGTGACGAACGCCGGGCCGTGTAACGTCCATGTCGGCGTAGCAGAGGCGTCAGGCGAGGCCGACTTGCCGAATGCGATCACGGACGGCTCTAGTGAGGTGGCAGACGTTGTGGGAATCGATGACACAACGGGGTGTGACGCGCACGCCCCGACCAATGCGAGAACAACCGACAGCACCAACGGTCGCAACTGGCGCATCGCAACACCTCCGGTGACCCTCACTTTCGGTGGGGTCGCGAGCTATCCCGCAGCGATGTCTAGGCCGGAAGTCTCTACGTGGAAGATACTGCCCTTGCTGGACCAGCGATCTATTGCTGAATTTTAGTCACCCTGCAAAGAGTAGGCGACGACCTATCGATCGTCGCCCCCTTGCCTGCCGAGACAGGGTCTCCGTCAGCCATTGTATCAGGCAGAGGCGTAGCGGTTCAAGGCGCTTTGCGCCCTCGCGGCCGGAAAGGGATCAGATCCCCCCACCCTTGTGGCAGCTCTGAGCGATCAAGTTCACGATCGGGCTGAAGAGGCTCGAGAAAAGCAGACTGGTCTTGATCGACTTGATTGCTCAAAGAAAGTGCAAGACGCTTGATTATCTCGCAACGCCGGCTGATTGTCTCAAAAGGGTCGGGCTCGCGCAGCTGAACAACTTTTGACATTCTCAAACTCCTGTTAGAACGACCGGCGCACCGTGAGACGCCAGCCTAGAGACCAAGTCGGGTAGCCGGGTTGTCGTCGAACAGTGTAGACGGTCTGATGTAGCGCTGGACCATCTCGAGGCTGTGATGCCCAGTCTGCGACGCGATCGCCGACAGCGAGGCGCCGTTCGCGGCGCTCTGCGTAGCGAGCCCACTCCGCAGCGAATGCCCACCGTACCGAGTCGGATCGAGGCCGGCAGCCTTGGCGAGTCTTTGAACGCAGCGCGCGACGGCCTGTCCGCTCGCGCGACGCCCGGTCACTTTGCCGTGACGCGTGATCTCTGGGAAGAGCGGCTCGCCAGCGATCGATCCGAGCCGATCAGCGAGCTCGCGAAGCGCGCGGACGGGGCACGTGCGTGGGTTCGACCCGAACGGAATGCCGACCGTGCGCCCCTCCCCCTCTTGATCCGTCTTCGATCGGCGAAGCGTTACGATTGCGCCGTCGGGCGTGAAGTCGACGTCTTCAAAGTTCAGCGCGACGATCTCGGAACGTCGGAAACCGCCAGCAAACCCCAAGAGCACGAGCGCGCGATCGCGGACGCCGCGCTTCCCTCCCGGGAGGTGTGCGAGCATGGCGCGGAGGTCGTCGGTCATCATCGCGGCTTTCTGGCGGGGCGCGCAACCCTTTTCTCGGCGAATGCCGGCCCACACGCCAGCCACGACGGGCGATACCAGAGGCGACAGGAGCCCGGCGGCTTTGTGTGCGGCCGCGATAGCCGACATTTTGAGCCGGATCGTCGCGGTCTTGTGCTCTCGGCGAGATCGGCCAGATACAGTGCGACGGTCTCCGGGTCCGCCGGCAGGTATGCGCGGCCTCGGTCGATTGCCCAAGCCTCGAACTGCAACCAGAAGGTCCGGTAGATCCGCCGGGTGCTGTGCGCACGTGCGGCCGCGGTGTACTCGCGAGCACGATCGAAGAGCTGCTGATCTGGAACCGCCAGCGCCGCGCCGGACTCTAGCACTGTCTCCATAGCCTTCACGCCTCGCCTTCAGCGCACGTTACGTCGTGCTATCGGTCACGCGCTTATAAGCATATCTGCTCTCGTTTTGCTGGTCAAGTATTATTAGCATACTTGACCAAAGAGGACCTGTCCCACCGGCGGGAGCAGAAGCAGACCGAGGTACGTTTGAGCAATGCCAAAACAGGCGCGTCGCCCAGAGCGGGTTAAGGCGGCGACGGTGGTGGAGAGGCGAGCGGTCAGCCTTCCCTCGGATCTAATGCTTCAGGCGGACGCGGCTTTGTTCGACTTGCGAAAGCAGAGTCGTCGTATCAGCTTTTCCGCCCTCGTAGAAGTCGCTTTACGCGAGCTGCTTGCACGCGCCGACCTTGGTGGAACGCTTCAACGTCACGGCGCCGCGGCCCGGCGCAAGAGCTAGCGACCGGCGCCCCGTCCACTAGGTCAACGAGAGAAACGGAGCACTGGGTAGCAGGTGAGCCCATGCGTCGCTGCATCAGTCGCCGGCGCAATCGCCGCTGCTTCGGCGGGTGCGCTGCTGCACGTGCGAGCCGTGTCGTTTGATAGGTTGGGCGCTCCCGATCCCCATCGCGACGAGATCGAACGCTCTCTGGACTATGCTCGCACGGCGGCGAGGGACGCGGAGCTAGATCGGTGCACATCGATCGCCGCAATTTATAAGCGAGCGGGTTACTTGTCAACCATTCCAGTCGCCTTTTTCGTGGCTGCGCCAGTGGTCATTGACATGTGCGGTCTGTTCTTGGCCGTTGGGTCGCTCGCTCTCATACTCCCTGTGGCCATCGTCCTAATGGTCAAACCCGAGCTGGCGAGGTCGCACCGGCGAGAGTGGGAGATCGTTCACTATAACAAGTGGACTGGCGAAGTTCTTCCCCCCTGGCCTGGATATCGTGAGTTCCTTCGGGTTCGCGAGTTGGGGGCTGACGCCGAGCGAGAGATTACCGGCGCGCGCATGCATCTTATCGTCGCATTGCGCGAAGTCTACGATTACGTAATGAAGCGCGGCAGAGGTCAGGGGGGTGGTGGCGCTTCGGAGTACGATTTCTCTGGCTGGGAATCGAGCCTTGAGAGACTGGAGGAGAGCGTAACGGTGGCGGTGTCTCAGGCGGATCTCTCACCTGGCCAGACGCAACTCGTCGATGCTGCCGCTGCGGCTGGTCGAGATGCAAGAAAGAGCGCGGCCGATCTGGCGACGCGTTCGGGAAAGGGCGCGCAGCTCGCCGATCACCTCGGGGTTTGGGTTATCCAATGGAAGGCCGTTGACGCCGTCGCCAAAGCTCGACAGTCTCTCGGCGACGAGTGTCCGGAGTCGGACCTGGAAGACATTCGCAAACACCTCGAAGAGATTGACTAACGCCAAGCGCTACTATGATGATAATGGTGCCATTTGATCAATACAACCGCATCAGACATTGAGGGTCGACGGCGATACCCACCGGACTGCCTCTATTGTGACCAGCCTGCGGACTCAAAGGAACACGCGCTCGCCAGAGCCCTTGGAGGTCGTCTTTGGGCGCCGATTCTCTGCGGAGATCACAACGGAGAGGTGGCACGACTTGCCGACGAGCCGATGGTCGAGGAGTACAAGCCGTATGTAAACGCTCTCGCGGTCAAGCGACAAGACGGCACGATCGGCGTCTGCTTCAAGGCGACTACTGACGAGGGCGAAACGCTAACCGTGACCGCCGAAGGCAAATTGGAGCCCCAAAAACTTGAGGTCAAAGCTCGTGATGCATCCGGACGGATCACGAGGGCTTTTGGCGACCTGCTCTTGCTCGAGACCTTGCGGAAGCGTGGAGCGCTGGCGACCGATCCGAACCAGCGGATCATCGCGGTCGTAGAGAAGGCCCCGGTAGTAAATTTCTCGGTTACAGTGGCCCACGGCGTTGAGCGCGGCGTTCTTAAGTCTGCTCTACATTTCATCGCGGGTTTCGTCGGTGATGTTGAACAGGGCGAAGCGTTGGCTCTTTTGCCAAGCGTTTTGGGAAAGGAGCTAGCCGGCGGTGAGTTCGTCAGAACTTGGGCATACGACGACGCTCTGTTTCCAGAATCATGGCCGCCGCGGCACGAGTTGACGAGCTACCCGGGCGACAGTCTTACATATGTTTCCATGCTTCTTTTTGGCGTCGATGCTTTCGTGGTTCGGCTGCCGATCACGACTGACCAGCCCCTGCGATACACGCAGCCTTTGATCGGCCCAACCCATCCTAGGCTCTCCGTACCCGCACCGGTCGCGATCGACTGGGACCGCCCGCTCGCCACGAGTGATACCGACGCATTCATGGCCGAGCACGGCAGACGAATCGACGCGATATCGGAGTTCGCAGGACGTCGGATGATCCGAAAGATTTGCCGAGACGCCGCGCGGAGAGCTATGCTGCCGGAGCGACGAGCTGCCGTGCGCACCGATTTCTTCACACGCTACGCAGCTGAGCTCCAGGTTGGTTGTGTGGAGGCGCCCCTTATCGCATACCTGCTTAGGGAAGGTCGTCGCCTGCGCGATGAGGGCGAAGCCGTATGGCATCTGTAGCCCGCTCAGTATACCAATTGTATGCCGATACGGCGCGGATTTGCGCGGTCGTCGTCGGCTCCGCGCGGTCGCTAGCGCGTCGACAACATTGCCGCAACCCCGCGCCACCCGTGCGATAGCGCGAATTGGCCGGCGAATATCGCGCGCTTCGGATTTTAGCCTGAACTAACTGTCACGCAGGAGGTCGAGGGTTCGAGCCCCTTCAGCGTCGCCAGTTCAAACCCGCAAGCCGTATCGGATTGCGGGTTTTCTTACCCGCTTCGTGCAGAGACCCGAATGCCTGACCTCAACGGCCGGATACACCATCGCGGGGAGGGTCAGCAAACGATGCGATTCGCCCGACATAATAGCCGAGCCGATCTTCGGCATCACCCGGCTTGTGGAACCCCTGCGCCATCAAAGCTTTTATCGAAGTCTGGGCGGCGGGTCGTTGTATCGAAGCCATGCACGCATCCCACCCGGCGCTGAGCTCGATGTCCGGAGCAAGGCTCGTGTTTACGAGACGCTTCGTGTTCGCTATCGCCCACTTATCGAATCCGGATATCCGAGTCGCAAGCGTCTCTACAAACGCGTCAAGGTCAGCATCAGGTAAAGCTCGATTGACGTAGCCGTAAGCCTCCGCCTGATCGGCCCTGATATCGTCCGAACTCAGGAGCAACTCCAGCGCGCGGTTTCGGCCCATGAGCCGGGGGAGTCGAGCCATGGGACCGCCACCTGCGACCAATCCCACACCCACCTCCCATTGCGAGAGCACGGCCTTTTCCCGGCTCGCAAAACTCATGTCGCAAGACAGAGCGATCTCGCTGCCGTTGCCAGTCGCGCGGCCGCGGATAAGCGCGATCGACGCGACCGGTAAGTGTGTGAGACGCACGAGAAAGTCCGGCCAAGGAGGCAAACCCGTCGGACCCGCCGGCATCGAGGTAAGATCCTCAAGCCTGGCCGTGAAATCGGAGTGATTCAGGAAATAGCCATCAACGGCGCTATCGAAGACAACGACTCTGACATCGTTGTCGGCCTCCAGGCCGTCCATGAGGCTCTGGAACTCGCGAACCATCTGCGGGCCCATGACGTTGATCGGTGGGTTGTCGATCGTAACGCGCCAGTATGCGGGCGATCGACGAGTCACGCGAATCTGCGGCGTCGAAGTCATGGGTGTTCTCCTTTATATATGCGTATCAGTGTCGGTCTCTGGTTGGATCGGCTACTCGCTGCCGACCCCTAGTTGATTACCGTCGCTCCGGCTTTGGCGACGATCTCGTCTTGCGAATCCGTGCCACCCGAAACACCGATTGCCCCGATGATCGCCTCCTTTTCGAGTAGTGGGATGCCGCCTCGTGACGCGATGATTCCCTCGAATGCAAGGATGTAGTTGAGATGCATGACCTGAACGGCATCCTCAAAGATCTTGGTTTCGCGCCGGAACGTCGCGGATGCTCGAGCCTTGTGTTCCGCGATCTGAATAGAGGCAAGCATCGCGTCGTCCATTCGTTGAAACGCTACAAGGTGGCCGCCAGAATCCACCACGGCGATGTTCATCTTCCAATTCCTTTTCTTCGCCTCTGCAGTCGCCGCGAGAATAACTGCTTGCGCTCGGTCCAAAGATATCGGGGGTCCATACGGAGTGTCGAAGGGTACTTCTTCCGGAACGAAATCGAGGGGATTCGTTTCCGCTGTCTGGCTTGACATTTCTTGTCCTCTATTCAATGACCGAGTAATGATCGCTTGACCGGCTGTAGGTCCCGCCTCACCGTGATGGGCGAACGCTGGGGTATAGCGCTAATTAGCGCCGCACTGACAAAGCGTCAAGCACGAAGGTGATTTCTACTTGCGCGAAGCTCACAAGGTTATGGTAACAGCGCCCAATGAGAAAGTCTGCACACTCTGAGTCGGCACACCATTAGTATTCAGATACGTTAGAAAGCCCAGTTCCGTCGTCGAAATTTCCGCCCGAGGACTATCAGGTCACGGCGTCGCGAGTTCCGGCCTGATACGGGCGCGACCCCCGGCCTCTCTACACCTGCTGCAAGGACGGCGACTCTAAGTATTCATAGACATACGAGATCACAATGCTACCTTCTCCGACCGACGACGCGACTCGCTTGACGGACGAACTGCGAACGTCACCTGCAGCGAAAATCCCGGGGATGCTGGTTTCGAGCGGATACGGCTTTCTAGTGAGACGCCAGTCCTCGATGTCGCGACCAGTGCGGATGTATCCGTGATGATCTCGTTCTAGTTCCTCAGGAAGCCACGCGGTCTCGGCGTCGGCGCCGATGAAAATGAACACGGCGTGAGCTGCGCGGTCCTTTTCCGTACCTACGTCGGTCGAACGAGTGACGATCCGTTCCAAACGTCCGTCACCTTTGACCGCTTCGAGTGTCGTATGGGTTTCCACGGTGATGTTCGCGATCGCACGAATCTGCTCGATCAAGTATTGAGACATCGTTCGCTCCAGCTCGCCGGCGCGAACCAAAATTGTCACGTTTCGGGCGTAACGCGAGAAGAAGATCGCAGCTTGACCCGCCGAATTTCCGCCACCGACGAGAAAGATGTCCTTTCCGCGAACGGTATAGGCCTCGCCGCGCGATGCTCCGTAAAAGACGCCGCGCCCAACACACGCGTCGAGACCAGGCGTCGCGAGCTTCCGCCAAGCCACGCCAGTTGTCAGCACGACACTGCGCGCGCGCACGACTGTCCCATCGTCCAACAGCGCCGAAAATTCGGATCCGTTCGCGCGGAGTTCACGGACGCTCCGCGTGACGAGTACTTCGGCGCCGAGCCGTTTGGCTTGCTGCAGCGCGCGGTGCGCTAGTTCGCCGCCGGAGATTCCGCTCACAAAGCCGAGATAGTTTTCGATACGGGCCGAAGTGCCGGCTTGTCCACCGGGCGCGTTTTGCTCTATCAGTATCGTCGCAAGACCCTCGGAGCCTCCGTAGACCGCCGCCGCAAGCCCGGCGGGTCCGCCTCCAACGATTAGCACGTCGTATGCGCCGAATTGCGGAACAGTCGGAAGCGCTAGTGCTTCGGCAAGCGCCTGAAGGTCCGGCGCTACGAGGGTTCGCCCATCGGCGAGGCGCACGATCGGGAGCGACGACGTGTCGACGGCGAGCTTCGAGATGAACCCCGCGTCCACGGGATCGTTGAGGTCGAGCCACCCGAACGGCACCTGGTTCCGTGACAAAAAATCACGTATCGCGTGCGAAGCCGCATCGAGGTCAGTGCCGATCACGACGGCCTGCTGCGCGCCGTACGTTCGGTACGAATCGCGGAGAAGCGTAACTCGACGAATCAGCGTCTGCGCCAGGAAAGCGGCTGCTTCTTTGGACTCTGTGATGAGGAAATGAAGATCCGCCGGATCGACCCGCATCAACCGCGATGGGCGCAGCGCGCGAGCCGAGATGAACGACTCGGTGCCGAGTATGACGGCGAACTCCCCAAAGAATTCCGTCGGGTCAAACGTCGTTGACTGGGCCTCTCGGCCGCTGAGGAGCCGCACGCGCTCTACTTCCCCTGAGAGCACGACCCACAGATACGGGGCATCGCCTTCTCGCGTGACCCATTCCCCGGCCGCTACTCGGATCTCCGCGGAACGCGAAGCGATCAATGCCCTCAAGGCCGGGGTTATGTCTGCGAAAAGCGGGACCTTTCGCAGCTCGTTGGCATCGATCAATGCGGTTAGGAGCGCAGGGTGCCCTGCACGTCGAGTTCGATCCGAACGCCGTCGCCTACCACGACGCCTCCAGTCTCGAGCGCTGCGTTCCAGGTCAACCCGAAGTCTTTGCGGTTGATCGTGGTCGACGCGCTATAGCCAACGCGCTGCTTTCCCTGCATGTCGGGGCCACGGCCTTCGAGCGCAGCTTTGAGTTCGACGGCGCGGGTCATGCCGTGGATCGTCAGGTTCCCATCGATCGTGAAGGTCTCCGCCGATCCTCGGATGCGCGTGCTTACAAACTCTATCGTCGGGTACCTCTCGACCTCTAAGAAGTCAGCGGATCTAAGGTGCGCATCGCGCTGAGCCTCTCGCGTGTCGATGCATGTCGCATCGATCGTGGCCTGGACGAAGCTCGGGACGTCGCTATTGGGCTCGAAATCGATGGTCCCCGATACGCCCGCGAAGAGCCCTCGTACTTTCGCGATCATCAGATGACGGACGACGAATGCGGCCGTTGAGTGGGCCGAGTCGATCGCGTAGGAGGTCGTTTCGGAAAGCTGGCTGGTCATGGTTACTCCTTGCGCTGTGACGTGCGGCGTGAGAGCGCCGCACGGTTACGAACTATGAGGCGGGCCTACGTA
The DNA here is from genome assembly GCA_035710745.1 of Candidatus Eremiobacteraceae bacterium. Classification (NCBI taxonomy): domain Bacteria; kingdom Bacillati; phylum Vulcanimicrobiota; class Vulcanimicrobiia; order Candidatus Eremiobacterales; family Candidatus Eremiobacteraceae; species Candidatus Eremiobacteraceae bacterium. The sequence goes on from DASTCX010000006.1 coordinate 10,602, forward strand.
CGGGAACTCGGCTAGCAAGTCAGTATGGGGTTTGAGTCCATCCCCCGTCACCTTCCCATTCGTTAGCAGCGAAAGGAAATGCGCAACGGCGTCGTCGGTGAGCGCACGGCCGTTGACCGGGTACGAAGCTCTTTGTCCGGGCTGAAAGTGCTGCACGTCAGGCAGCATGGTGCCCGCGGTGCGCGTCGCTTCCTCCGGCGTGTATCCACCTGCATGTTCGAGCCCATGCGCGAAGACGGGGATAAACCGCGCGTCATTCGCTGGCTCTCCTGTTATGTAAGCAATTTTATCGTCCGCCGCGAGGAACGGCTCTTGCGAGGCCCGCGCGCCGCGATCTGCCTGCACCCACCTTCCGGACGCACCATCGACCGTTCGGCCCCACAGGCGGAGCTTCGAACCCAGTTTAGAGTTGGGAACTTCGAGCACGATCGAACAGACATTTTTGTCGCCGAAGAAATCTTGACCGGTGAACTTCAAACCGTTCAGCGCGCCCAATGCATCGAAGAAAAACGGGTCGCTACGCCAACCTGCGAAAAACCGCAATTCGCCGACGCTGGTTATCTTTGCGTCGCGTCCCGTCGAAACCGGCGCGTCCTTGAGCACGATTATGCCGTCGTCGCCATTACGATCGGACTTAGTGCTGTCGATACGCCGTAACGTGGCGGTCAGTTGACCCCCATGCGAGGCCGTGAAGCGCGTGCTATAGGCGACATTCACAACGTTGTCACCGTCCGTGTCGATCATCACCTCGTACAACGCGTCGGTCGCGTACGGCACGGTGGTTGTAGGACCTTTTGGATTCACGCCGATGGACGGGTGCGAGTTCAATATCAGTATCGATTTACGATCATCACCGCGCTTCGGAAACGCAAACAGATCTGTGAAGTTCAGGCGCGCATCCGAATGGGGAAACGCGAAGTCGGGTCCCGGGAAATGATGAGACATACGATCACCCTCTCTTAGCTTGCTCGATTGCCGTTTTGAGCGGCGTGCTTTTCGCACGTGTAGGCGCCGCGCGACGTGCGACCGTATTGGCGCTCACCCTTGTGAAAATAGACGCCGCTTGGGATGTCGAGCCATACGACGGCGCTTTCGCAAGACCACGAAGGCTTCGACCAGCCCGGCTCGACGACGTTGTTTGCACCGGATCCGCCGCTCGTCAGATCTTCGGCTCTAGCCAGTAAGGGGAAGAAAGCGACAATGCTTGCCATAGACCCGATAAAGAAGTTCCGTTTCATAGTGCTCCTCCCGAAAATCAATGTATTCGACCGGCATTGGTCTGTCTACGAAGAAAAAGTACGCACCACCAACGCTCGGGCCCGATGGACCAGGACCGAGGTTAGCCAACTCACGGCGAAAAGACCGACGATCGCACAGCCGAGCGCTCCCAAGTTCCCGTTCACCGAGGCGATCGCTGGCCAAAGGCCCCCGCCAAGTTTTAGGCGGTTCTCGAGCAGGTCCAGCGCCTCAACACCGCCCACGAAGAGCGCCCCAAAAATGGAAACAACCGTGACGATCATGTTATACGACAGCTTGCGATCGGGCCGTACGAAAGCCCACCCATAGGCGCCGAGCATGAGAATGCCATCGGTCGTGTCGAGCAGCGACATGCCAGCCGCAAAGAGCAACGGAAAGATCAGAATAGCCGCGACGGGGAGCGCGTTACCGGCTTCGATCGCCGCGATCCCCAGCAATCCAACTTCGGTCGCCGTATCAAACCCCAAGCCGAAGAGTACACCGATCGGATACATCTTCCAACTCTTGTCTACCATCGCAAGGACAGGACGGAATAGGCGGCCGAGAATGCCGCCTTGCGCCACCGACTGACTCAGCGCGTTTCCGTTGTCGTATGCTTGTCCGCTGCGCGCGCGCCAATGCGCGCGCAATACGTCGATAAGTACGCCGACGTTGATGACGGCGATCGTGAGTAGGAAAAGGGCCGAGATCGCCGGGCCAACGACGCCATCATCGAAGCGCAGAAGCGGAATGTGGCTCCGTACGGCGTCTGCCGAGAGCGCGATCGCGACAGTCAGTAAGACGACGATGGTCGAGTGGCCAAGTGAGAAGAACAACCCGGCCTTGACGGGCTTAGCGCCGTCGTGCATCAGTCTACGCGTCACGCTGTCGATAGCAGCGATGTGGTCGGCGTCCACAGCGTGGCGTAACCCGAACGTGTAGGCGAGGAGCGCCGTTCCGAGCAGCGGCGGATGCGAGCCAAACACCGCAAACGCCGCCAACCACGCCCCGGCGTTGAACACGAGCAAGAAGGCGTACGTCGAGACGATTTTCCCGAGCGCAGGCTTAAAGACGCTGGCGAAGCTGCTCACATCGGCGACGGCGTTCGCAGCGGCTACCTCTGGCGACGTCTTATGCAGGATTGAACGCAGACCCGGAGATTGACCTAGCCGCCTCCGCTATCACGTCGGTCACGGCCTTTGACTGTGAGATCATGATAGCGTGTGAGCCCGGCAACTCTGTGATCTTCGCACCAGCCCGCTTTGCCATTGACCGGATGATGTCAGTGCCAGCGCCCACGTCGTCAGTGGCAACTATGGCCCAAGATGGTACCGTTTTCCAGGCTACCGGCCCGGAGGTGTCAGCGAATGCGGCTCCCGCAATGGGCCGCTGCGTAGCTGCCATGAGCTTTGCATGCGCCTCGGGCACGTCAGCGGCATAGGCCCTGCGGAAGTGCACCGGGTCGATCGAGTACTCCGGCGCCGTCCCTCCGTCCGAACCCGTCGGATACTGACGTTCAATAAGCAAAGAATTTAGTATGCTGTCCTTCGACTGCACGTCAGTGAGACGTTCGCCTTCCTCTGGAATCAGGGCTGCCACATACACCAGGCCGACAACGTTGGACACCGTAGATGCAGCGTTGCTCGCGACGGCTCCGCCGTATGAATGGGCGACAAGGAGGACGGGGCCATCGATCTGATCGAGAAAGCTCGCAAGGTATTCGGAGTCAAAACTCACGCCGCGTAACGGATTAGGCGGAGCGATGACGTCAAAGCCTTGTGTCAGCAAACGCTCGATAACGTCGTTCCAACTGGACGCGTCAGCAAAAGCCCCGTGTACGATTACGACGGTTGGTTTCCTGTTGTGGTTCATTGAGCGTATCTCCTAACAGTCGCTGCCGACGCACTAGTGCGAACCAGCGGTGTCCGCAGCCTCGATTATGACTCGGGCTACACGTTCGGGCTGAGACAGCATCGGAACGTGGCTGCTTTCGACTTCGATCGTCGTTGCATGGATCTTCCGTGCCAGTGCTCGTTCGATAGCTGGGTCTATCATACGGTCGTTTTGGGCGACGATATACCAAGACGGCTTCGTCTTCCAGGCGGCGTTGTGCAGCTTTGTTGAAAAGCACGCTGCAGCGATCGGCCCCTGCGTAGCAGCCATCACGTCGGTTTCGGCGCGCGGAAGATCTTGCGCAAAATCCTCAGCGAGTACCGTGCGCGGTAACGAGAGGAAATGGCTCGCGTCCTCTTTCACCGCCGCGAGACCAGGCGACGTGGGATAGCCGACTAACAGGTCGGCGAACGATTGGCCAACATCAGGCGCGCCAGCCGCCACGAACACCAAACCAGCGACCTTCGGATCCACACCGGCCTCGGAAATCACTGCCCCGCCCCACGAATGACCGACGAGCAAAACTGGCCCATTTTGCGCCGCAATCGCTCGTCTTGTCGCGGCGACATCATCGGCGAGCGAGGACAGCGGATTCTGCACCACGGTCACGTTGAGCCCCTCAGCCTGGAGCAACGGGACGACTTTAGCCCAACTGGATCCGTCCGCGAAAGCCCCGTGCACGATAACGATATTCTTGATGCCTCGCGGACCGTCGGATGCCGCACAGGGCTGCCCGAGAGCGATTGCGAGTAGTAAGGCGCTGAACAAGGCTCCCAACAAACGATTCATAGCCGGATTCCTTCTCTGCAGTGATCTACGCAAAATACGAGACGCTTCAATGTAGCAAGGTTTGCGATTTTTGTCTCGCCACCAAAAGTAGACAATGCGATATGCGCGTTCATGTGACTATTTCAAAAGTCACCTCGAGCTCAACCGGCAATCCGAGCGGTAGACTTGCGACACCATACACCACCCGAACAGAAGTCTTATCCGGGCCAAAAATCTCTAGGAATAGTTCCGAAGCCGCATCGGCGACTTTTGGCAGGTCCAACGAGTCGTCGCCTGTCGCCAGCATAACGCCGAGACGTACGATGCGAGAGACATGGTTCAGAGAGCCGAGATGTTCTCTCGCAATAGCCAATGCATTTAGCGCAGCCAGGCGCGTCGCGGACCAAGCCTGCTCTGCGTTAAGGTCGGTACCGAGGCGGCCGTGATATTGCGGCCGGCCGTTGAGAACTGGTAACGTGCCGCTCAAGAACAACAAATTGCCAGACCGAACCGCCTCGGCGTATGCGCCGAATGGCGTAGGCGGCGACGGGAGCTCGATGCCAATCTCAGTAATGCGTGTTTCGGCATCGCCGGCTCCTTTGGATGTTTTCTCAAAGGGCATATCCCTCTCCGATCACGATTCAAGATGCTCATACAAAGCAACGATAACAGCTGCCCGCCGACGTGTCTGTTCACAAGAAGTGTGCAGGCGCATCGTGCGGCGTAAGAAAATGGACTAAGCGGATTGGCGGACGTTTGTCATGGATAACGATGCAGTGACGAAGCAAGCCACGTCTCGCGCGTCGGAACTGTTGTTTGGGCGCGACGCCGAGCTGCGCATTCTCGAGCAACGTCTCGACAGCATCGGCGAACACGGGTCCGCTTTGCTTTTCCACGGAGATCCTGGCGTTGGTAAGACCGCTGTTCTCGCTGCAGCAAAGATGCTTGCGTCCAAGAAGCGCTTTTTGGTTCTCAGTATTGCCGGCGTCCAAACGGAGACGAATCTTCCGTTTGCCGGTCTCTACGAGCTCGTGCGCCCGCTGCTCGACAAAATGGAGCGCCTGCCAAAAGCACAGCAAAACGCGCTTCGCGCCGCTTTTGGACTGGTTGAACGTTCCTCAGCCGATCACTTTGTCGTTGCTTTAGGAGCGCTCGACCTTCTAGCGGAAGCCGCATCGGAACGCCCACTACTGTTGCTTGTCGATGACGTGCAATGGTTGGACCAATCGAGTACGGCCGTCCTCGCATTTATCGCGCGACGATTGGAATCCGAGCCGATCTTCATGCTGGTTGGAAATCGGGACCCTGACGGGACACCGTTAGATCGAATTATTCCGAAGTTACGTCTCGATGCACTCGACGATTTAGCTGCTAGCGCATTGTTGCACGCGCACTACTCTGAGCTTCCGGCGCTTCTCCGCGACAAAGTACTTCGGGAGGCGGCTGGAAACCCGCTAGCGCTCGTTGAGTTGCCAAAAGCCATCACGTCCGATTCCTACGGCGGGTTATTGCCAGAACCTCTGCCCCTAACAACACGGTTAGAGGACGCGTTCGCGTCGCGCATCTCCGAGTTACCGCTTTCCACCCGCCATTTGTTGCTTGCTGCTGCGCTTGATGAACAGTCGAACCTAGCTGAGATAATGAGCGTCGCAACGCTCCTTAGCGGTGAGGAACTTCCGCTCGAGGTACTAACGCCGGCTACACGCGCTGGGCTGCTTACTGTTGACAGTATGGATGTTCGCTTCAAACATCCGCTTATGCGCTCCGCCGTTCATAACGCCGCGAGTCTCGCGGAACGAGTCGCCGCGCACTCGGCGTTGGCGACAGTATTGCGGAACGATGCCGACCGGCGAGCCTGGCATCGGGCTGCGGCGACTGTTGGGCCGGACGACACGGTGGCTGAAGAGCTTGAAGCGGCTGCAATTCGGGCTCAGCAGCGCGGCGACGTGCCGGTCGCAGTTCAGGCACTCGATCGTGCGACCGAGCTGAGCGCGGACCCGGCTCGACGAGCGCGTTGTTTGCTAAAAGGCGTGGAACTCGCATTTGACATCGGCTGGCGAGACGTTGTCGTCCGGCTCCTTCAGCGAGCTGCAACCTTGAAAGTACCGCCCCGAGATCGCTTCAGGTTGATGTGGTACGGCGAGGCATTGAGTCGAAGCATCTCGGGCTCTCAAGCTTTGAGCGAGATTGCAGATAACATCAAAAGGAGTGATGACGTCGATCTTGCGTTGGATCTACTTTCAGGTCCCGCAACATATGGTTGGTGGGCCGAGCCGGACGAACAGGTGTGCAACAAGGTCATCGCGGCCGTCGAACGCGCGCGAATATCATCGCAAGAAGACTCGAGGTTTCTTCTGATCCTTGCCATGACCGCCCCGATCGACCGTGGCGCGTCTGTCGTCGCTTCTCTGAAGCGGCTAGCTAAGAATGCTGATGGTAATCCTCGCGCGGCATATTTGTTAGGAATGGCCGCCACGCAAGTCGGAGAGTTTGACTTGGTGGAGCGCTTTTTTACGATTGCCGCGTCGGGCTTTCGGAGTGACGGTAGACTGGCACTGTTGACCCACGTATTGGTCTTGCGCGCGTGGAGCGCCATTTACTTAGGAAATCGGAATGCCTCCATTGCGAATGCCGAAGAAGGGTTGCGATTGGCCACGGAAACGGACCAAACGATTTATGTCGCGCTTGCCCAAGCAGCTGTGGCGATGTTGGCTGCGCTACGTGGTGAACACGATAGCGCGGAAGCGTTGGCTGACGAGGCGGAGCGCGCCTCGTTGCGCATCGGCACAGTTGTCGCGGAAATACAAATGGTTAGAGGCGTAAATGCGCTGACCGCTCAGCGATATGCCGATGCATACTCGCACCTTCATCGGATGTTTGACCGCTCGGACAGCGCGTATCACCCCATGAGGCAATATTTTTTCATCGGTGACTTGGTTGAAGCCGCCATTCAGAGCGGGCATCGAGACGAAGCGAATGTTATCCTAGCGGACGTTGAAGATGTCGCACGGCGCACTCCATCATCGCAACTCCACCAGGCTTTACAATACGCACGTGCTATCCTCGTCGCAGACGATGATCCGGATCGCGAGCGGCTATTCGAGGGCGCGTTGTCGGAGGGGGTTATTCGCTCCCCCTTCACCCTGGCACGCATTCGTCTAGCTTATGGCGCTTGGCTGCGACGTGCGCGGCGCCTAAAGGACGCCCGGTCACCGCTACGAGCTGCGATGGAAGCGTTTGACATGTATGACGCGTTTCCGTGGAGCGAACGCGCGCGAAAAGAACTTCGGTCAACCGGTATTTCGGTCGAGGGGCGAACGCCAGAATTGCGAGATCGCTTGACCCCCCAGGAGTTACAGATCGCTTTGATGGCGGCGACAGGTTTGTCGAACCGCGAAATCGGCCAGAAGCTGTTCCTCTCGCATAGAACCGTGGGCTCCCATCTTTATCGGATATTTCCGAAGCTCAACATCACGACCAGGTTCCAGCTGCGGGATGTCCTTGCCGACGGTGGGGCCCAGAACGCCGATGCTACCTAAGAGTGTGCAGACTTCCTCACCCGGTTAGTGCTACCATGTCATCATGCTCGTCAACTCCATTCACTACACCTTTGCTGCCGAAGATGCAGACAAAGCCGCATCGATCTTAGGAGAGCTTCGCGACAAATCGCGAAAGGAAGAGGGCGTCATTTCATTCGAGGTGGGTCGCGGTCAAGAAGACCCGAACGTGTTCGCGTTATGGGAAGGGTATCGCGATAAGGCGGCTCGCGATGCTCACTTTGCGTCCGATCATTTTATCCGTCTCGTCGTGAACGGTATTCGACCGCTTGCTCAAAGGCGCGACTTCGTGGCGGTCGTTCCCCTATGAACGCGTGGTCCGTTCTAGCTCGCTAAACGCCCACACGATGAACAAAGCAGCGTGACGCTCTGAAGTGCCGGGATTGCGAGGCAAAAAAGTACAGCGCGTTCGTTTGGCGTGACCATCAGCACCTCTGCTACGCGATGCAACATGGAGACCGAGGGTTGCGCGAGCTTTCGGCTTTCGAGCCTCGCATACCACCCGCGACTGACACCGATTGCCTCGGCAAGCTCTTCCTGTGTAACTGGGCGGCCCCTACGTGATTTCAGACGTTCGTAGCCACCAAGCATCTTTGCGGCAGGATCGATCCGACGGCGTAGATTTACTAGAAACTCACGCCGGTCATCCAGTGGGGTCACCTGTGCCTCTCCAAACATGCTCAGACCTTCCTAGTGCAACAGCCCGAAGCGCTCGGGCTTCGTGAATCGTTTCGCGCAACGCGCTTCACCAACAATGGTAGGCGCGCGCTCATAGTCTCGTCATCAGTCACACGACTGAACAATGAGGCTGATCTCGGGACGTGAAACGCACGCGACTAGGGCGAATGACTGCAAAACCCGCATCGCTAAAGAGCGCCGCGGGTTTTCGATGTCAGGCGACTCGACAAAAGGCAGGCGCTAACCGGCTGCCTCGAGGGCCGGCGGAAACGCTCTCGTGCGGCTCGGGCGGACGTGCACGATCTGTTCGCGGCCGAGTTCGAGTTGTTCGGCTTCATCGCGCGTGACCTGCGCCCAGAGCGCCCGGCCGTCGGCGAGCGACAGATGGACGCGCACTTCGAACCCGATGTGCGTGATGCGATCGATCATCGCCTCGACACTATCGGCGGTCGCCTCCGTGCGGATGTCGATGTCATGCGGCCGGATGAACGTGTCGCCGACCTGATTGACCGGGCCGATGAACTTCATGACGAACTCGCTCACGGGCGACTCGTAAACCTCGCGCGGACTGCCGACTTGCTCGATCCGGCCTCGATTCATGACGGCGATGAAATCGGCGACTTCCATCGCTTCTTCCTGATCGTGCGTGACGAAGATCGTGGTGACGTGCACGTCATCGTGCAAGCGTCGTAACCACGTCCGCAGATCTTTGCGTACGTTGGCGTCGAGCGCGCCGAAGGGCTCGTCGAGCAGCAGCATCTGAGGTTCGACCGCGAGCGCACGCGCAAGCGCCATCCGTTGGCGCTGGCCGCCGGAGAGCTGCGACGGATAGCGATCGGCGAAGCCCTCGAGCTGCACGAGGCTCAACAGTTCGTCCACCCGCCCGCGGATGAACGACTTGCCGCGCCGCCGCACCGTCAGGCCGAACGCGACGTTGTCGCGCACTGACATGTGCTTGAAAGCGGCATAGTGCTGGAAGACGAATCCGACACCGCGTTCTTGGGGCGACATCGTGCCCGCATCGTCGCCGAGAATCCAGATGCGCCCGCTATCGGGCTGCTCCAACCCGGCGATCAGGCGCAGAAGCGTCGACTTGCCGCTGCCGGACGGGCCAAGCAGTGCAGTGAGCGAGCCGCGCGGCACGTCGAGATCGACGCCGTCGAGCGCGAGGAAGCTTCCGTATCGCTTCGTCAGACCACGAGTGCGGATCGCCATTATCGTTTCTCCTTGCCTGCGACCCAGTGCATCACCGCGAGCGTCGCAAACGCGAGCAGTGCCAGCACCACGGCCGCCGTGTAGCTTCCCACGGGATCGAACGCCTGATAGCGGTCCTCGACGTACAGCGTCAGCGGCTGCGTCAGGCCTGCAAGGTGTCCTGAGACGACGCTCACGGCGCCGAATTCGCCGAGCGATCGTGCGGTCGTGAGGACGACGCCGTAGACGACGCCCCAACGGATGGCCGGCAGCGTGACCTTGAAAAAGGTCTGCCACGGATCGGCGCCGAGCACCGCGGCCGCCTGTTCTTGGTCGGTGCCTATCTCGACGAGCGTCGGCGCGACCTCGCGGACGACGAACGGAACCGACACGAAGATCGTGGCGAGCACCAAGCCGGGGAACGAGAAAAGGACGTGAATGCCGTGGCTCATCAACCAAGCGCCGAATGCGCTGTCGCGGCCGTATAAGATGAAGAGCGCGAGGCCGACGACGACAGGCGACACGGCGAACGGCAAATCGATGAGCGCGTCGAGCACCCGTTTGCCTGCGAATTCGCTGCGGACGAGAGCGATCGCGCAGATGATGCCAAACGCGGTGTTGGCCGGCACGACGATGGCGACGATCGCGATCGTGAGCCAGAGCGCGTGAAGAGCGTCCGGGGCTGTGAGTGCGGCCCACACGGCCGGTAGGCCGGAACTGAACGTGTTGAAGAAAACGACGGCGAGCGGCAACACGAGGAGCAACGCGAGATAACCAAGCGCGGTCGACCGGAGCGCGATCTTAGCCGCCATGGCCCACCTTCTTGCGTAGGCCGGCCACGACGGCGATCACGATGACGGCGAGCGCGAGTAGCACGACGGAGAGAGCCGCCGCGCCCGAGACGTCGCCGCTCTCGATCTGTCCGAAGATATAGACCGACGCGACTTCCGTCTTGAACGGGATGTTGCCGGTCATGAGAACGACCGAACCGAACTCGCCCATGGATCGCGCGAATGCGAGCGACATCCCCGAGAGCAGCGACGGGACGAGCGCCGGCAAGACGATCCTGTAGAATATCGTGAGCCGCGACGCGCCGAGCGAGGCGGCGGCCTCCTCCGTTTCTTTGTCGAGTTCCATGAGCACCGGCTGGACCGAGCGCACGACGAATGGCAGCGTGACGAACAGCAGCGCCAAGCCGACGCCGAGCTGCGTGTAGGCGAGATGCACGCCGAGCGGACTGCGCGGGCCGTACAAAGCCAGCAGCGTCAGCCCGGCGACGATCGTCGGAAGCGCGAAAGGCAGGTCGATGATCGCGTTGACGATGGGCTTGCCGAAAAAGTCGTCGCGAACGAGCACCCAAGCGACGATCGTGCCGAAGATCGCGTTGACGACGCACACGCCGACCGATGCGACGAGCGTGAGGCGCAAGGCCGCAAGCGCCTCGGGGCTCGTGACCGCCTCGACGAATCCACCGACGCCTCCGGTTGCCGCACGCCAGACGACAGCGGCGAGCGGGATCATCACGACGGCGGTCAGGAATATGGTCGCGATGCCCGGCGCCATCGGCAAGCCGACCACCGGTTTTGCGCGTGAGCGGCGTTGAGGGCGGACCACCCCCGCCGCGATGCTAGTGACCAACCGAAACGCCGATCTTCGCTTCGATCTGCGCGACGATGCCGGTATGCGGATCGAAGAACTGGGTCTGGACGGCATCCCAGCCGCCGAAGTCGGAGATCCTGGAAAGATGCGCGACTTTCGGGAAATTGAACGTCTTCGCGATCGACTCGACGACCGGGCGATAGCCGAACCCGCCGAAGATGTTCTGTGCGGTCGGCGAGTAGAGGAAGTCGACGAAGGCCTGGGCGGCGAGCGCGTTCCGGCTGCCCTTGACGGTCGCCACCGGATTCTCGATGAGGATCGTGTCGTCGGGGACGATGTAGTCGATCGCGTTGCCCGCGCGTTTGGCTTGTATCGCCTCGTTCTCGTACGCGAGCATCGCGTCGCCCTTGCCGCCGACGAAAGTCTGCATCGACTCACGGGCGCTCTTGTCCTGGACCGCGACGTGCGCGAAGAGGTCGCCGAGATACGCGATCGCCTGTTGCTGCGACTTGCCCTGCGTGATCTGCGCCCCGTACGCCGCCATGACGTTCCAGCGAGCTCCGCCCGAGGTGAACGGGTTCGGCGTGATCACCTCAACGCCGGGCTTCGTCAGGTCGCTCCAGCCGTGGATGCCCTTCGGGTTCCCGGCGCGCACGACGATCACGACGACCGAGTCGGTGACGATGCCGTGGTACGCATTTTTCGACCAGTTCGGCGAGACGAGCCCATCCTTGACGAGGCGCGTGACGTCCGGCTCGAGGGAGAACGCGACGATGTCGGCCGGAAGACCCGCTTCCACCGCTCGGCTCTGGTCGCCCGAAGCGCCGTAGGATTGATCGAACGTCACGCCTTGGCCCGCGGCCGTTCGCGCGAACGCCGGGATTATGCCGCCATATGCTTCGCGGGGGGTCGAATAGGCGACGAGCGTGAGATGCGGCGCCGTTTCGGTCCCTGCCGCTCCGGCGCACGTGAGGACGAGGGCGGCGGCGGCTGCCAAGAACGAGCTGCGGTTGATCATCGTCTGCTCCCAGGGCTTGTGGATGGACTATTAGGTATACCCTATCAAATTAGTATGGTAGGCGACAGGCCTCAAACTTTCCCCGGTAGTCCTCATTTGCTCGCCTAGGCGCGCCGCGGAGCCCGTCTGCGCGCTTTTCACGGGACGGGAGCGTCGTTTTGGCTCCATTCTTAAGCCGATCCGAGGGGCATCAGCCCCCCTAGCTGGTCCCAATGGATTGGGCCGCTAGCCCATTGACCGCAGGCTGGAAATCCTTCATTCTATTAAAGTCTACTGAATTGATAGACAATACAACACGTGCGATCCTCGGATCGCCTCAGATATGGAGAGAACCGCGTCGTGCTTGCATTGAATTCAATGGCGATCAGATCGCTGGCCTCGGTGGTCGCCGCTATCACGCTCTGCGCCATGCCGGCTTTCGCCGATGACAACCCGTTTAGCGACGTGCCGCCGAGCGATCCGGCATATCAAGCAGTCATGCGCCTTTACGAAGAAGGCTACCTCAAGGGTTATCCGAGCGGGTACTTCGACGGCAAGCGCCCGATCACGCGCTACGAGATGGCCATATTGGTCGATCGGGTGACGACCCAGATCGAGAACGACCTTCAAGCGCCTGGGGGTGCTGCGGGCGTCAGCCCGCGAGACGCAGCGGACGCGCGCCTACTGCTCCAAGAGTATGGGGCCGACATAAAAGATCTCAAGGCGCGCGAGGCCGCGCTGGAAACGACGACCTCGAGTCTCGCATCGACGCTCGACCGCGCGCAGATCCATCTGTACTATTACCTGCGGGCACCGGGCTCGTACACGGAGACGGTCGATGCGTTCGAGCCGGGCGGCAAGCCGATCAAGGCGAGCACGGCGATCACGGACGGCGTGTCCACGTACGTCACGGGCACGAACGCACGGGGAACCGGGATCCAGGTCATGCGTCTGAGCCTCAGCGGAAACCTCGACAAGCAGACGAGCTACGGGATCCGGCTGGAGAACAAGAACTACTTCGGTCAGGCAAACGTGAACGGCTTGGACAACCTGAACCCGAGCATCACCACGTACAACGACCAGGGCTTGCTTCGCGTCAACTACATGTTCGTCCGATATCAGTTCCTCAAATCGCCCGTGTACGTCATCGGCGGGAAGTATCGGATGGCCGAGAATCAGGGTCTCGCCTTCGAGAACGACTACTACAACGGCGCGCTTATCGGATTCACCGGCAGGATGAGCGGCTTCGTCGGCTTCGGCGAACAAGGCGGCCCGGATCTGGGCAGCAACTCGCCGTTCGCCTACGTGCCTTCGGGGCTCGCATCGACGGGCGCGGTGCCGCACACGCAGTTCGCCGTCAACTCGCATCTCGAGGCGCAAGTCAGCTCACACCTGCTGCTCGGAGCAAGCCTCATCGACCTACAAGCGCTTCCGCAGAAGATCTGGTCGACGGTAAAACAGAACTTCGAGTCGTTCAATCAGCCGCTTGCGGCCGGATCGGTCTGCGTGGTCTACACGGTGAGCCCGTCGCAGGCGTTGAGCGTGGAAGGGCTCGAGCGACTCGGCAACAATCCGACGACGAAGCAGGCGTGGGAAGACAACCGCGCGGTCTGGGCTCAATACACGTTAGGCAGCACGACGCCGGTCGCCGACCACAACTATCTCGAGGTCGGCTACGTCGGCACCGGATACAACTCGGTCGTGAACAACAACACCGGACTCAACGGCACGCCGTTCTACACCGGCTACTACACCGCGCAAGCGAACGACCGCCACATGGTCTACGCGGGCGTCAACCACTTCGTCAACTCCAACCTCCGAGTCGGCATCGAGTATCTCAACTGGGGGCTCAACGTTCCGGAGCCACTGGTGCCGAGCAGTTCGATCCCGAACGGTTCCTACATGAGCGTCAACGACAATCGCGCGCTCTTCCTCAACACGCAGGTGACCTTCTAGCGACGTACCGACGACGTAGCTCTTATGGAGACGTAGTAGGCCGAGCGAAGCTCGGCCTATTTCGTTCGGCCCGGTCGGGCCGCGCGATCGCCTCGTACAGCGCTCCGATGCCGACGATGATCGTCATGACGAGCAGCGTCACCCAGCCGTAGTTGAACACGGCGCGGCCGCTGCTCAGCGAGCTCGGCCACACGATGTTCAACAGCATGAGCAGCAGGTAGACGCCGCCGCCGATCGTAACGGGCATGCCCCACGTGCCGAGCGTGAAGGCGCCGCCCGGTTTCCAGCCGCGGCAGCGCGCGATGAACGCGCCGAGGACGGTGAGGAAGAACGCTAAGTAGATGCCGGATGTCGCGAACGAGACGAGCGCGTAGAGCGCGTTGACGTTCGCCGGGTAGTCGAACCACAGGATGTGGACCGGCTTGCTCGGGTTCACGAGCACGAGCAGCAGGAAGAGAAACGGGATTATCGTGCCGACGAGGATCGCGTTCACGGGCGTGTGGTGCTTTTCCGAGATCCGTTTGATAGCGTCACCGAACGGCAGGCCGCCGTCGCGCGCGAGCGCGTAAGCGACTCGGGCGCCCGCGCCCTGGACCGCGGTGCCGCAACTGAAGAACGCGACGATGACCATGATGAGGAAGAAGTCTTGCAACCATGGAGGCAAGACCGAAAGAATCGTGTTGACGCCGCCGGTGACGACCGCCGCGATTCCAGAGGCCGGCGTCGCTAGCAAGAGCCCGAGCACGAGTACGAAGGATGCGATCCCTCCGTAGAGGAGCGCGTTGCGCATCGCCTTCGGCACTTGCCGCTGCGCACCGACCGTCTCCTCGGAGATGTCGCCGGCCGATTCGAAGCCGTAGAAGATGTAGACGTTGGCGAGCACCGCGACGAGCGCGGCACCGGTCCACCAGGCACCGCCGAAGTCAACGCCGAGCGGATTGCTCTTCGCATACTCGACGCTTTGCGTCGTGAACACGAAGCCGATGCGCTGCGTGAAGCCATGGACGGCGAGCGCGAGAAAGACGCCGAACGTGCCGATCGACTCGACGTACACGCCGAAGCGCGCGACGTGCGCCATGATCTTGGCGCCGACGGAGTTCAATATCGCGGACAGGACGATGAAGCTGCCGGTGATGACGAAGATCGTCAAGTGGTCCGTCGGATCGAGATGCGTGTGGAACCACGTGTTCGCAAGCGATGCGACGTAACCGACGACGCCCGAGTCGACCGACGCGACGGTCGCGAGCAGTGCGAATCCGTACGTCCAGCCGATGAACCAGCCGTAGCGCGGGCCGACGGTGTACTTGCCGTATTGATAGAGCGCCCCCGACAATGGATACTCGCTCGACAGCTCGCCGAAGACGAGCGCGACGAGCGTCATGCACCCGACGACGACGGGAATCGTCCAGACATAGCGCGGGCCGCCGGTGGCGAGCCCCAGCGTGTACAGCGAGTAGATGCCGACCATCGGGCTCAAGTATGAAAAGGCCACGGAAAAATTGTCGAAGAGCGATAACACTCTCGACAGTTCTTGCTTGTAACCTAAGGCGCGAAGTCGAGCGCCTTCAGAACCGGCGACGTCGTCGGCAGCGCTGCCCACGGCGCATCCGTTATGCGCAGGGCGGGATGCCGCCTCCGACGAATCCGTCGGACGCCGCCGAGATAGCTCAGTTGGTAGAGCACGCGCCTGAAAAGTGCGGTGTCGCCAGTTCAATTCTGGCTCTCGGCACCACTCACGAAGGGGACGCGCCAAGAGCGTCCCCGCTCGCTTCCTCGAGGACGATAAGTCGATGTCAGTTGATCCGAAGACCTCCGAAAAAACTTCTGAAAAGACCGATGAGCAGTGGCGCAAAGAACTGTCGCCGGAACGCTACCACGTATTGCGTGAAGCCGGCACGGAACCGGCCTTCACGGGCGCTCTGCTACACAACAAAGAAGCGGGGACGTACACGTGCGGAGCGTGCGGCCGCGAACTTTTCAAGTCCGATACGAAATACGATTCGGGATCGGGCTGGCCGAGCTTCTACGATGCCATCGATGACAAAGCCGTCGTCCTGCTCGACGACGACAGTCTCGGCAGGCATCGCATCGAAGTCCGCTGCGGCTCATGCGGTTCGCATCTCGGCCACGTCTTCGACGATGGTCCGCAGCCGACAGGACAACGTTACTGCATGAACTCGCTTGCTCTCGATTTCAAGAAGGGCGACTGACCGAAGGAGTTCGTCGATGGCCACCATCGCATTCTGCGGCATCGGGTTGATGGGCGCCCCGATGGCCGGACGGCTGCGCAAGGCCGGACATATGGTCCGCGTGTGGAACCGCACGCCTGCGAAGGCCGCGAAATGGGCGGAAGAAGGCGGCGTCGCTTGCAAAACGCCGGCTGACGCCGCTGATCCCGCCTCCGAGATCCATCTCATGCTCGCGAATGACGACGCAGTCGATCACGCGCTCTTCGACAACGACGGTGCGCTCAAGACGCTCCCCCAAGGCTCGCTCGTCGTCGACCACAGCACGGTATCGATGATCGCGACGGGTCCGCGCGCGCAGCGCGTCAAGTCGGGGGGTTGGCGTTACCTGCACGCGCCGGTGCTGGCCGGGCCGACCAACGTCGCCGACGGCGAAGGGTTGATGATCGTCGCCGGGGATCGAGGCGTCTACGATGCGAGCAAGTCGAGGCTCGAAGAGATCATCGTCCGGCAATGGTATGTCGGCGAGGCCGAGCAAGATGCCGCCTCGCTCAAGCTCATGGCGAACTCGATGCTCGTCAACATCACGCAGGCGCTCGCCGAGTTCTTCGCCCTTGGCCGTGCGTGCGGCATCGCGCCGGAACGCGCGCTCGAACTGTTCGATCATTTCGATCCCGGACGGACGATCAAGATCCGCGGACCGCGCATGGCGCACGGCGACTACACGCCGGCATTCCAAGCGTCGATGGCCGCAAAGGACGTCGACCTCATGGTACAGGCAGCGCGACAAGGCGGCGCCGATGTGCCCGGCCTCGAGCTCGTCCTCCATCGGCTGCTGCGTCTCATCAAGAGCGGACGCGGCGACCTCGACCTGAGCGCGCTCGGACTCGTCGCCGTCGCACCCGCCGCCGGTCAGAACGGAAGTGCGAGCGGAGACGGCTAGGATACGAGTAGTAGGCCGAGCTTCGCTCGGCTTACTACACTTCTCGCAGCGATAAGAGCCGGAAGCCGAGCACCTCGATCGGCACTGCGAGCGACTGGAGCTGGGAACCCGCTAGCGTCGTCGTGTCGATCCACGCGTCGCGCTCGCTGTTGTAGACCCGCAATTCGTACTGCTTGTCCGGGCTGACGACGCGGCTGAGATCGACCGGCGCGTTCGTCGTCTGCGCACCCGAGTTGCCGACCATGATCATCATCTGCGATCCGCGCCGAAGGGCGATCGTCGACGCGTTCGCAGCGAGCACGACGATCGAATCGGTGATGTCCTCTTCGTATTCGTGGGCGTCGTTCTTCGTCTCCACCTCGCACGTCGCGAAGACGTTGAGCTTGCCTTCCTGGCGCACTGCGAAATAGGAGACCTCTTCGCCGTGGTATGGGAGCCGCCGCAATCCCACCCATCGCCAAGCCGGCGGTATGAGCGGGTTGATGCGCGGCGTTTCCGGGCTGAGCGTGAAACCGCAAACACCTTCGATCGCCGCCCATAGGAAGCGCGGCGGCTCCCAAGGGCTCAGGCGCATGCCGCGGTTGACGAGCGTCTCACCATCGAACCACTCGCTGAACTCTCCCGGCACGGTGTTGTGCGCCGCGCTCGCCTCGGAATAGTGGACGAAGGACGATCTCAGAGCGCGCACCATGAATTCGGGGTGGTATCGCGCCGCCGCGAATGCGTACCACCACGTGAGGCCGGGCCACACGCCGCCGAGCAGACCTGTGAACGCGGTCGGCTCGTAGAGCGGATCGTCGCGCGAGACCGTCCGCAGGCCCGCTCTCGTCCAGAAATCGGGCGCGTTCAAACGGCTGACGATGCGGTAGCCCGTCTCGTCGTCGCAGACGCGCAGGAGGACGGGGAAGATCTCGTCGCCGGTGACGTCGGAATGTTTGACGCCGTCGACGTCGATGTTCAGGTAGTAGAGGCCGTTCTCCGGATTGCGGAGATGGCGCTCCATCGCGTTGCGGATGCTTTCGTAGGCGGAGAACGACCACGCGGCTTGTTTCTTGGTCTGCCCGACGTTTTGCGCGAGGTGGTTCGTCGAACGCAGGGCGGCCGCACAAAGCGCGTTGATCTCCGTCACCGCGCCGTTGATGCGGTAGCCGTTGATGATGTTGCGCCAGCCGGCGATGGCCCATGCGTTGCCGCGCGGATCGTTCGCGGTGCACATGACGAGGCCGCGCTCGTCCATCTGCGAGGCGATGTATCTCGCCGCCTTTTCGACCGCTGGGTAGATACGCCGCAGCCACTCGCCGTCGCCGGTCGAACGGTAGTGGTGGTTGACGCCATGGATGAACAGCGGCGTGTCGTCGTTGATGTTCAGCCCGTAGTCTTCCACCGTGCGGTCGAGCGCGTTGTAGTATTCGGGGATCTTGCCGTTTTCGTATTGGAGCGCTGCGAACATATCGAGCATCGCGCGTGAGAAGGCGGGCATGAAGTGGTCGCAGCCGATGGAGTACCACACGGCATCGCGCGCGACGACGTTCGATGACGCACCCGGATCGTTGGTGAAGGCAAGGCCAGTCGGGTAACGCGCCATGACGCGGCGCATATTCACCTTGCTCCATGCAGCGCCGAGGTTGACCTGATGGTCCGGCGTGAGGACCTGCGACACGGCGAGCGCTTCATCGAGATGACGCTGCGTCCGCGCAAGCGCCGTTTCGCCGCGCTCGCGCTTCGTATAGTCGCGCCGCGCCTCGTCGAGCGATGCGTAGACGCCGGTGACGACGGCGAAGCGGATCGTGTCGCCCGGTGCGAGATCGAAGTCCGATTGCAGGCATGCGAGGACGTCGCCGGTCGCGGAGACGTCGCCGTCGAGCGTCTTCGCGATGAGCGGATCGTACGCGCTGCCGAAATCCGATGTCGCGGCGTGTCGTGCGAATGGCGCTGTCGTGCCGAAGACGCGGACGTTCGTCGGGTCGCTCGCGCTCGTCGCGACGAGCGCGCCGATCACGTCATCGAAACGCACCTCGATATCGGGCGGCGTGCTGCCGCACATCCTCGCGAAGGCCGTGACGCGCAGCGATGCCGCAAGCCGAGAACGGTTCTCGAGCCTGATGGACTGGTAGAGCAGCGGCGGATCGCCGCCGACGCGGTCGATCGGTCCGAACGGCACGAAGATCGTCTCGGCGACGTGGATCGCGCCGGGGAGGACGAAGCGATGCTGTTGGCTCGCGGGGTCGAGCTGGAACTCGCCGGCCGCTTCCTTTCGAAGCGGAACGTGGCCGGCCTCAGTCGTCGTCTCGGTCGAATGGTCGGCATGCCGCACGATCGGCCCCCCGACGCCGGCATATTGGATGGTGATCGAGCCCGTCACGTTGGCGCCGAGCCTGTTCGAGAAGATGCGCTCGACCGATCCATTGCTCTTGATCTGCGTCCAGATCGCGCTGTTGCCAAGCGACGCGCCCGCGGCGATGCGGTCGTCGGGCAATTGGTACGACAAGGGAGCGCCCGACTCGGATATGAGTGTCTTCATTGTATCCTATCGATGATAGCGTGCCCGCACGAACGCCGGCAGAAACCAGTCGTTTGCTTGACTTGGCCCGGTTCCTGTGATATCGTGGCCGCCGGTACGGGAGGATACGGATGAAAAAAATCGAGCCGACGAAGCGAACGCGCGTCGTCCGCGAACCACATCGCGGCGTCTACGACCGCGAATCGACCTATAGTATCCTCGACGAGGCGCTCGTCTGCCATATCGGTTTCGTAGTTGACGGCCAGCCGTACGTCATCCCGACCTTATTCGCGCGCATCGGCGACATCGTCTATTTCCACGGATCCGCTGCCAGCCGGATGCTCCGCCAAATCGGCGCCGGCGCTCCGATGAGCTTGACGGTGACGCTCGTCGACGGCATCGTGCTCGCACGCTCGGTGTTCAACCATTCGATGAACTATCGCTCCGTCGTCGTCCTCGGCACCGCGACCGTCGTCGACGACGTCGATTCAAAACGCGACGCGCTCGCCGCGTTCACCGATAAACTGCTCAAGGGGCGCTGGGGAGACGCGCGGCCGCCGACCGAGAACGAGCTCGCAGCGACCTCGGTTCTCCGTCTGCCGCTCGAAGAGTTCTCGGCGAAGGTGCGTACCGGGCCGCCCATCGACAAGGATGAAGATCTGGCGCTGCCGGTTTGGGCGGGCGTGCTTCCGCTGCGCGTCGTGGCGGGCGATCCGATCCCGGATGCGGGCTGCGATCCGACATCGACGCCTCCTCGATTCGACCGTTTCGAAAGGGTGTAATCCACGCGCCTGTGACGAGGGTCACGTACGGCGCCTAGACCGCCCCGACCGCCGATATCTACTATTAGTATGGGGCCCCGCGTGTCGTCCGACGGCTCATCGCTCGGCCGTGAGCAGACGCGCCGCAGCAAGGTCGTCGTTTCGTTCCTGGTCGCGATCGCGTTCGCCGGCGCAGTCTACAACTATCAATCGATCTCGAGCGCGTTCGCGCACACCGAGTCGCTGTACAACGCGCGTCAGCTGACGCAGCAGATGGTCGGTTCGCTCTTCCGCGAAGAGTCGAGCATGCGCGGTTACACGAGCACGCGCGATCCCGAATATCTCAAGCCCTATAGGCAGGCGCATAACGACTTCGAGCGCCAGCTCGACGATCTGCGCAGCTACATGTGGAACGTCGGACTGAGCGGCACGCAGCCGTACATCGTCGACGTCGGACGCGTCCACGACCAGTGGAGCGACATGGTCGCGGGCCCGCTCATCCACGATCCGGCCGGCGAGCTCGCGCAGAGCCGCCAGCGTACCGGCGAGCTCTTGTTCGACACGCTCGACGACGACGTCGGCTGGCTCAACCAAACGGTCGACGAACAAGCCCAAGCGTCCGGCGGCGTCGCCCGCTTCCGCGTGATCGTCGCGGTCGTCGAGCTAGCGATCATGACGCTCGTCTTCATCGTCACGACGGTCGGCATGTACAGGAACAACCGGCGCGTCGAACACCGCTACTTGCAAGAGCTCACCGACGCGAACACGAGCCTCGTCAACGCCCAGCGCGTCGCGCGCGTGGGCAACTGGACACGTGATCTGCGCAGCGGGAAACTCACGTGGTCCGACGAGATGTGCCGGATTTTCGGCGTCGACAAGAGCGAGATCCGAGAAGGTTTGCTCCGCGAGTTCGATCACCCGGAAGACGCACCGCAGGTCAACCGGATCGTGCGAGCGGCCGAGCACGAGTACGCTCCGTACAGCGTCGATCATCGTATCATCCGCGCTGACGGCTCGATCTCACACATCCAGGAACAGGCTGAGTACGCGTTCGATTCCGCCGGTTTGCCGGCCCAGCTCATCGGTACGCTGCTCGACGTCACGCGACGCAAGCAGGCCGAGGATCAACTCGCGCACCTCGCGCACCACGACGCGCTGACCGGGCTGCCGAACCGGCTGCTCCTTCTCGAGCGATTGACGCAGCTGCTCTCGTTCGCGCAGCGACATGGCCGTTCGCTCGCCGTGCTCTACCTCGACCTCGATCGCTTCAAGATCGTCAACGACACGCTTGGCCACGGCGTCGGCGACGAAGTGCTCAAGGCCGCAGCCGAGCGGCTCGCGCGCGCGGTGCGTGGGAGCGACACGGTCGCGCGTCCTGGCGGCGACGAGTTCATCGTCATCCTATCGGACGCCGCCACCGAAGCTGACGTGCGTACCGTCGCCGACAAGATCGTCGCAGCCTTCGATGCGCCCTTCCTGGTCGGAGACGACGAGTTTTTCATCTCGACGAGCATCGGTATCGCGCTCTATCCGCGTGACGGGGTCGACGTGGATACGCTAATCAAGAACGCCGACGCTGCGATGTATCATGCGAAGGACACGGGCCGGAACAACGTCCAGTACTACACGGCGGCGCTCCATGAGGCGACGCTTCGCCGGCTCTCGCTCGAAAGCGAGCTGCGCCGTGCGATCGAGCGCGACGAGTTCGTCATCCACTACCAGCCGATCGTCGCGCTGTCGGACGGACGCATCACCGGTTTCGAAGCGCTCGTGCGCTGGCAACACCCGACGCGCGGCCTCATGCTCCCGGACAATTTCATCCCGCTCGCCGAAGACACGGGTCTCATCGTGCCGCTCGGCGACTGGGTTCTGGATCAGGCGTGCCGCCAGCAGAAGGAGTGGGAGCGGCTTGATTGCCCGAGCGGCCGCGTCACCGTCAACATCTCCGCGCGACAGTTCCAGCAGCGCGACCTCGTCGATACGGTTCGCCGCTGCGTCGAGCGCCACGGGATCTCGCCCGGGACCCTCGAGCTCGAGCTGACCGAAAGCCTCGTCATGAGCAACGTGAAAGCGACGATGGACGCGCTCGTGCAGCTGCGCGAGATGGGCGTCGGCGTTTCGATGGACGACTTCGGCACCGGCTACAGCTCGTTCAGCTATCTCAAGAATTTCCCCATCTCTTCGATCAAGATCGACCGATCGTTCATCGACGATCTCACGGTCGATCCGTTCGACGACGCTATCTCGCTTGCGATCATCACGCTCGCGAAAAGTTTGCGCATCCGCGTCATCGCCGAGGGCGTCGAAAAGCAGGTCCAACTGCTCAAGCTGCGACGCCTTGGCTGCGACGAGGCGCAAGGCATCCACTTCAGCGGCCCGGTCCCCGCCGAAGCGACGATCCGGCTCTTCGACCGCTTCCGGAGATTGCAGGCGTGAAGCGAGCGCTCGGAGCCGTTCTCATGACCGCCTTTGCGCTCGCCAGCGCGGGTTGCACGCCTTTCGCGTGGCCGGCGAGAGCGGTCGAGACGCACGCGAACTCGTGGACCCGCGATGGGCTGCTTCGCATGGTGGGAGCGACGAAACCGGACAACCTGAACCCGTTGCTCGGCACGCAGGTGATCGACACGGATCTCGCCATGTTCTGGGGCGCGTATCTGTTCTCGCTCAACGGCGCGAACGACATGCGCCCCGAGCTCGCGTTGACGACGCCGACCGTCGAGAACGGCGGTGTCAGCGCCGACGGCTTGCGAATCACGTATCATCTGAGGCGCGGGGTCCTGTGGCAGGACGGCGAGCCTTTCACGGCCGCGGACGTCGTCTACACGTGGCGCCAGGTGATGAACCCGCGTAACGACGTCGGCAGCCGCCAGGGCTACGAGCTCGTGAGGCGGATCGACACGCCGGACCCATACACGGTCGTCGTCCACCTACGGCACAAGTGGGCGCCGTTCGTCGCGACGTTCTTCGCGATGTCCGCGACGACGTATCCGATCATGCCCAAGCACGTATTGAGCAAGTACGCGAGCATCAACGACGCGCCGTTCAACGAGGTGCCGCTCGGCACGGGCCCGTTCAGGGTGGTCTCCGACGAAAACGGCGACATCAAGATGGTCGCGAACGATAAGTACTGGCGCGGGCAGCCGAAGATCCATGAGATCGATTTCACCGTGGCACCGAGCGATGAGGCGGCGCTCGAGCTGGTCAAAGACCACAAGGTCGACTTCTACGTCGACGCCGCGCAGGCGCTCGAGCCGCAGCTCCACGGCATCCGCGGCATGACGGTCTACCTCTACCCGTTCACGCGCTTCAGCGACATCGGATTCAACCTTTCGCGGCCGCAGCTCCGCGACGTGCGCGTGCGTCGCGCGCTCGCGTACGCGACCGATCGCGAACAGCTCATCACGCACGTGACGCACGGCGTGAACCTGCCGACGAACAGCGATCAGCCGGCGTTCTCGTGGGCGCACTCGGACGACGTCCACAAGTACCCGTACGATCCGCGCCTCGCCGCTCATCTGCTCGACGAGGCGGGTTGGGATCTTCACCCCGACGGCCTGCGCTATCGCGATGGCAAGCCGCTGCGGCTCGTCATGGTCGGCGATTCGGGGTCGTCGACGACGACCGACGCCGAGCAATGGATAAGACTGCAGTGGCGCGAGGTCGGCGTCGACCTCGTCGTCCGCAACTACTCTTCCGACAAGCTGTATTCGAGTCAGGCGGAGGGCGGCGTCGAACAGCTCGGACATTTCGACGTCGCGTTCGAGGAGTGGGCGAATGGCGTCGACCCGGACGAGTCGCAGTTGTTCCTCTGCTCGCTGAGGCCTCCAGCCGGCTGGAACATTTACAACTACTGCGATCCGGCGCTCGACGCGGCGGAAGGACGCGCGCTCACGGACCACGGGCGGGCGGCGCGAAAGGCTGATTATCAGCGCGTGCAGTTAGTGTTGACCGACGACCTGCCGATCTTCGTCATCTGGTTCCAGCAGCGCCAAGACGTCGTCAACGTCGATCTGAAGAACTACCGACCCGCGCAGGCCGTGAGTCCGTTCTGGAACTCCTGGCAGTGGGAGATCTGACGCTCGCCGAGTAGGTCGCGTGTGGTCCGCAAGATAAGCCTCTCCGCATGCACGAGATCGCCGCGGCGAAGATCCGCCAGCTGACCGCCGCTGAGATCGACGTCGCGAAAGACATGCGTCATAAGATGATCCTCGAGCTCGACGGCCGCGATGCCGACGAGGCGTATCCCGGTTGGCGCGAGCGCTACGTCGAGTTCTACAGCACGAGGATGGCGCAGGGACATGCCGCGCTCTTCGTGGCCGAGACGGAGGGGCGCCCGCTAGGCGTCGCTGCCGTATACTTATTGAAGAATCATCGCAGCACGATCTTCGCACGTCCTTCGGCATACGTCAGCAACGTGTGGGTGGAACCCACCGGGCGCCGCAAGGGCATCGCGTCGGCGCTGACGAGGATGACGATCGAGTGGGCGCGCGCCAAAGGCTGCGAAGTCGTCCGTCTCCGGTCGTCGCAGATGGGCAGACCGGTCTATACCTTGATGGGATTCACGCCGAGCGACGAGATGGAGCTGCGCCTCGACGAACCGGAGCACCCTTAAGCGTCGAGGAACGCCTCGAAGCGCTCGAGAGCCCGCGGCATATCTCGCCGCCCAAATCCGATGCGGAAATGATTGCCGCGATGATCGAAGATCGTCTCGGGTGCGATCATGACGCCGGTGTGCTCGACAAGCCGTGCAGCGAACTCTTCGATAGGCTCGGCCCTGAGCAGTCGCGGAAAGCCGATCGGCCAAGACGGCGGCCGGATCCATTCAAGTTCTTCCGCTCGACGTGCGAAGAGCTCGTCGAGCAACGAGAGATTCGCCAGCGCGATCGCCTTGTTACGTGCAAGCACTCGGTCGCGCGCCCGCAATGCGGCGATCGCGAGCAGTTCGCTCGGGGCTGAGCTGCAAATGGTGAGATAATCCTTGAAGGCGGCGAGGCGCCGGAGAAACGGCCGGTCTCTTGTCGCGATCCATCCGATCCGTAGTCCGGCGAGGCCGAACGGTTTCGCGAGACCGCCGAGACTGACCGCGGTCGGCGACGCCTCGCACGCTGCGGGCAGCCGATTCTTTTCGTCGAGCTCGCCATAGCGATAGACCTCGTCGACGAAAAGGCGCGCACCGGTGCGTTCGCACAGCGTGACGGAGGCCTCAAAAGCTCGGCGTTCGGGAATGGCGCCCGTCGGATTGTGCGGGATGTTGAACACGACGCAAGCGGTCGTCGGCCGCACGAGCGACGCGAGCTGGTCGGGATCGAGCGCCCACGCCTTGTCGTAGCGGAGGCGCAGGAGCGAGACATCCGCGCCTGCGGCACGCGCCGTCTCGTGGAGCGACTGGTACGCCGGCCACATGACGACGGCGTGATCACCCGCGGCGAGCGCGACGTTCGCAAACGTGAAGATCGCTTCTTCGGCGCCGGCGAACACGAGGACGTCATCAGCGCTGATGCCGTCGTAGTTTCGCGCGATGGCCTCGCGCAATTCCGGATGCCCCGGGGATTCGGTATAGCCGAACCGCATATCGCGCCAAAGCTTGCGGCTGTCATCGTCGGCGAGTGTCAGGAGTTCTTCAAGCCCGAATGACTCAGCGTCGGACGAGCCGAGAAGCAGTTTCGCTACGAATTCCCAGCGCGCGAAGTAGCGTTCGAGCTTGAATTCGGCGATGCGCATCGCCGCGACTTTGTCGCCTCTTAGGGCTCGCCCTCCGCGGAAAAATCGGCGTCACATTGACAGTGCGTTGTCAAGTCGGGCGGGGGCGAGAGGAAACGCATCGTCGAAATATCCGCCGATGATACTGCTCGCAGCGGTCGCAGCTGCAACCCTGGCGTTGGCACCACCGGCACCTTCGCCCACCGCCCCTGCGGCGACCAAGTCGCCCTCACAGATCGCCGCTGATGCGCTCGTCAGGCTCCAGGCGCATCTCGCCATCGCGAATCGGGCGATGGGAGAGGACCAAGCGGAGGCGCTCGGCTCCCGGCTCGCCGACGATATGGAAGCGTTCGACGACCCGACAATGCCGCAGGGCTACACGCCGGCGACGTATCAAGAGCGGTTGCGCAACGGTGCGATGCTCGACGCGAGCATCGTCGATCAAGTCTTGAGCGGCAGGTACGAGCAGATCGGCGGCGTCAGTGGACTTGCGGAGCGCCTCATCAAGTCGACGACCGACGGCACCTGGCAGCCTTTTGCCCTTTACGTGCCGCGCGCGCTCAAGCCGGACCCGACGCTCGTCATCTTACTCCACGGCCAGCCGCAGACTGAAACAAACCTTCTCGCGCCGCCGTATTTCCAAACACTCGCCGATTCGACGAACAGCATTGTCGCTGCACCGTGGGGTCGCGGCAACTACGATTTCTGGGGGGTCGCGAGCGACGACGTCTATCAGACAGCCGACGCCGTCGCGAAGGCGTACGGCATCGATGCGCATCACGTGTACCTCGCCGGCTACTCGATGGGCGGCTTCTCCGTGTTCAAGATCGGGCCGACGCATGGCACCGTCTGGCACGCGGTCCTCTGCATTTCAGGATCGATCCTCAACAGCGAGACCGCATCGGTGCTCAAGGTCTGGCGAAACACGCCGATTTACGTCGTCAACGGCAAGCTCGATCAAAGCATCCCGCCCATATACGGCGAGATGACGGCCGACTGGCTCGCGGGCGTCGGGGTTCCGACCGGGTTCTATCAGGAGCCGAACGGTACGCACATGGTCCCGACGCTCATGCCGTCGCTGACGCAGGCCTGGCACGACATGATCGCCGGTGTCGTTCGAAACACGCCGAACGTGCAGGGGGCAGATCCGCTTTCGATACCTTCGTCTCTCGGCACATCCAATCTCGACAAGATGCCGCCCTAGAATGGGATGGAGCGGTCGATCCTTACGGTCGACCGCCGACGATCTAATATGTAGCGGTCGAGCTTTAGCTCGACCGAAGGTGACCTTGCATTGCAAGGCCGCGGCGGTCGACCGTAAAGGTCGACCGCTCCATTTGAGGCGCGATTGCAAGGCCGCGGCGGTCGAGATAAATCTCGACCGCTCCCTTTCTTAAGAGGAGCGGTCGATGGTCGATGGTAGATCGTCGGTGGAGTTCGCGCGTTACTTGATCGCTTTCGCCATCGCGATCCAGGACGAGACGTCTGACATCGCCTTTTCGTAGCGCGGCTTGAGGATAGCCGCGGCACGATACGACGGTGCGTACGGTGCGCTTTCCGAGAACGCCGAGAAGAGCGCACCCTGGATATCCTCGCGCAGGCCCGGCGCCCAGAGGATGCCGTCCTCTTCGTTCTTGTAGTTCGCCGTCAGCATCTTCTCGAGCGCATTACCGGATGTCACGGCGCTCGTCGCGACCGGCGTGTTCAGCTTCTTGAGTCGAGCCAACTGCGCGTCGATCGAGTTGAGAGCGACGTCGATGCCCTCGACGTCGGAACGGAGACCCTCGACGAAGTCGTAGGTCGCCTTATAGTCCGCTGCCGTCAGCTTCGACTGTGGATCGGGCCGGACGTCGAACGTCCGCGACTCGACCTTGCCGTCCGACCACGTGAAGCGCGCTCGATAGGTCCCGGGCACGACCTGGAGACCGAAGCCGGGTTGCCGCGCCTGCGGATTCGCGGCACCGCGCCACGGCGTGATCGGGTCGGTCTGTAGGTTCCACACGAAGCGGTTGAGGCCGATCTCGTTCTTCACGAACGGCGTCTTCTTGCCGGTCGTCGGGTTCGTGCGCGAACCGATGACGTGCCGGATGCGATGACCGGCCGAGTCGTAGAAGTCGATGACCGGCGGCTTCTTTCCGGGCTTTGCCTGATAGAAGTATAGAACCGTGCCGCTCGGCGGATTGGGCGCGCCGTATTCGGTGTACGTTCCTTCGGCGAGTTCCGTCTGGTTGTACTCGTACGTCGGCATCGGCTGGAAGACGTAGTCGCCCGCTGCGCGTGCCGTGTCGAGCTGTTGTAGCGGCCGGATGTCATCCATGATATACGCGCCGCGGCCGTGCGTCGCGATGACGAGATCGTCGAACGTCTTCTGCATGCGGATGTCGAAGACTGCCGTGTGCGGTAGACCCGCTTGCAGCGTCTTCCACGACTTGCCGCCGTTGAACGACACCCAGATGCTCTTCTCGAGACCGACGTAGACGAGATTCGGGTTGACAAGATCCTGGCGGATCGCTCGGGCCGGTTCCGATGGCAGGCCCGCTGAGATCGATGTCCACGTCTTGCCGAAGTCGGTCGTCTTGAACACGTACGGCGTCGTATCGCCGCTGTAATGGCGGTCGTCGACCGCGAACGCGGTGCCGTCGGCGAACGTCGACGGCGCGACGATCTCGAACCGGCCGTACGGCGGCACGCCTTTCGGCGTCACGTTTGTCCAGTGCTTGCCGCCGTCGCGTGTCAGCTGGACGAGACCGTCATCGGTGCCCACCCAGATCTCGCCGCGGCCGATCGTGCTGCCTTCGATGTCGAGAATCGTGTCGTACGTCTCGGCGCCCGAGAAATCGTAGTTGATCGGGCCGCCCGGGATGGTCTGACGCGACTTGTCGTTGAGGGTGAGATCCGGGCTGATCGGCGTCCAGATCTTACCTTCGTCGTGCGACTGGAAGACGACATTGCCGCCGTACCATACGGTGTGCGGATCCCACGGCGCGAACGCGATCGGCGAATCCCAATCGAACCGATACTTGTCCTTGGAATACGTGAAGCCGTTGAAGCCGCCAAGATCGGGAGCGGTGTTGATGGTGCGTTTTTCCTTGAGCATCCAAATTCCGACCGAGCCGTCTTCCGAGTCGCCCCAGATGTAGTCGGGATTGCCGGGATCGGGCACGACCCACACGCCGTCGCCGCCGACCGTTTGGAAAGCGTACGAATTCGTGATGCCGTCGGCATCGAGGCTGTTCGACGGCCAGCACCAGCCGCTGTTGTCCTGCATGCCGCCGCAGACCGTGTACGGATTGTTGTCGTCAAGCCCGACGTGATAGATCTGCGCGATCGCGTAGTTGCGCGAGAAGAACCAGTTCTGCCCGCCGTCGTTCGTCACCATCGCGCCGCCGTCTTGACCGACGATCATCCGCTTCGGGTTGTCGGGCGCGATCCAAATAGCGTGGTAGTCGGGGTGAAGATCGCCCGCGACCTCTTTGAACGTCTTGCCGCCGTCCTTGCTCACCGCAGGGAACATGGAGACGGAAAGGACGCGGTCCTTGTTCGTCGGATCGACGTCGATGTGCGAGAAGTAGAAGGGCCGCTGGTCGATGAGCGTGTTGTCGCTCACCATCGTCCAGTTCGCGCCGGCGTCGTCCGAACGGAATAAGAAGCCTTCCTTGCTCTGGATGAGGGCGTAGACGCGATTCGGATCTGAACGCGAGACCGCAAGCGCGATGCGCCCCATGAGTCCGGTCGGCAATCCGTGGCCGGTGAGCTTGGTCCAGGACTTCCCGCCGTCGGTCGATTTGTAGAGGCCGTCGTCCGGCCCACCGCTCGACGCGGTCCATGGTTGACGGCGGAACTGCCAGATGCCGGCATAGACGACGTTCGCGTCTTTCGGGTCGATCGCGATGTCGGATGCGCCGCTTGACGGGCCGACGTAGAGCGAATGCGTCCACGTCTTGCCGCCGTCGCTCGTGACGTAGACGCCGCCGGCAGGGCTGTCTTTAAAGAGGTTGCCGATGCCGCCCGCGATGACGTGATTGACGTTCGCGGGATCGACGACGATGCGCGAGATCGAATGGAGCTGGTCGAGGCCCATTTTCTTCCAAGAGTCACCGGCGTCGGTCGACTTGAAGATGCCGTCGCCAAGGATGACATCGTTGCGCGGATTCGCCTCGCCTGTGCCGACCCAAACGGTCTTGTCGTCGCTCGGGGCGATCGTCACGGCACCGATCGACTGAGTGTCCTGATCGTCGAAGACCGACGCCCAAGTCTGCCCGCCGTTTTCGGACTTCCAAACGCCGCCGCCGGCCGCACCTATATAGTAGAGATTCGGATCGGTCGCACTGCCCGCGACGGCCGCGACACGGCCACCTGCGGCAGCCGGGCCGACTTCGCGCCATGAGAGCGCCGCGTACGGCGTCGACGGCGTCGGCGACGCCTTCGGTTTCGGCGACCCCTTCGGAGCGGGCGCCGGCGTGACCGGAGCGCTGGTCGCTGGCGCCGGCGTTGGCGGCGGAGTCGACTCGGGCGGGGCCATGGCGACAGAAACAGCGGCGAAAACGCCGATGATTGCGAGCACGGAAGCCTCCTATCGGTGACGCAAAGCGCAACTACATTATCAGTAGCGGCGCCGGCACCCTCTCGCGGTCGCGGTTGTTATGCGTGATTCCCACGCCATGACAATGCTGTGGCAAGGCCCGCCAAGCGTTGAGCGGGTATAACCGCGTCGGATGAAGGCCGAGCGCAAGGGCAAACGCAGCACGGCAGCGGCGGATCCGATCGAGGTCAGCAAAGACGCGACGGTCGACGTCGCCGGCCGAGCCGTGTCGCTGACGAACCTCGATA
The DNA here is from genome assembly GCA_035710745.1 of Candidatus Eremiobacteraceae bacterium. Lineage (NCBI taxonomy): Bacteria > Bacillati > Vulcanimicrobiota > Vulcanimicrobiia > Candidatus Eremiobacterales > Candidatus Eremiobacteraceae > Candidatus Eremiobacteraceae bacterium. Next base: position 41,400 of record DASTCX010000006.1, read on the forward strand.
AGCACTTCTGGCCGGCGATCACGAAGCGCGATTTGCTGCGCTACTACGCAGACGTCGCGCCGTATCTGCTGCCGCACATCGCCGACCGCGCGATGGTCATGAAGCGATACCCGAACGGCGCCGCCGCGCCGTTTTTCTTCATGAAGCGCGCGCCGTCGCCGCGACCCGATTGGATCCGCACGTGTCGGGTCGATCATCGCAGCGGCAATGTCATCGACTTCCCGGTGATCGACGATCTCGCCGCGCTGCTCTGGGTTATCAACCTCGGCTGCATCGACTTGAATCCTTGGTACGCGCGTTGCGATGACGTCGACCGGCCGGACTACCTGCACTTCGACCTCGATCCGGTCAAAGGCGGCTCGTTCGTGCAAGTGCGCGAGACGGCGATCATCGTCCGCGACGCGCTCGACGCGATCGGCATGTCTGCATACGCGAAGACGACCGGATCGCGCGGCATCCACGTCTACGTGCCGATCGTCCGCGGGCCGACGCAGAAGGAGGTCTGGACGGTCGCAAAGGCGATCGCGGTCGAGCTCGCGCGCGCGAATCCGACGCTCATCACGGCGGAGTATCGCATCGCGAAGCGGCCGAAGAACCGGATACTCGTCGATTACAATCAGAACGCGTGGGGGCGCACGCTCGCGTCGATCTACTCGTTACGCCCGACGCCGAAAGCAACGGTTTCGATGCCCGTGACCTGGCGCCAGATCGAAAAGGGCGTCGAGATCGACGATTTCCGCATCGACAACGTGCCTGCGCTGCTACGCCGATCCGGAGACTTGTGGAAACCGATGCTGGCGAAAACAGGCCGGGTGGACCTGAAGCGACTCTTCTCAGGGCGACGGCGCAAAACGTGAGCGGCGAGTCCTCAGCCGCAATCGTCGCCGAAGCGCCGCTGCGCGACTATGCGGCGATGTGCGACGCTGTCGCCGCGACGACGAAGCGGAACGAGAAGATCCAGATCGTCGCAGCCTACTTGAGGAGCGTACCCGATGATGCGCTCCCCGCGGCAGCGTCGTTCGCGAGCGGCGATGCGACGCCGCCGGGTTCGCCGTCGCTGCGGCTTGGCGGGCGGCTCGCGATCGACGCGGCGAGGTCTGTATTCGAGATCGACGATCGATCGCTCCGCGACGCCTACAGCCGACACGGCGATCTGGGAAACGCGCTCGCCGATCTCGCATCGCATGCGATGCGCCCGACACTATTCGCGGCGCCGCTGACGATCGGGCGTGTCGCTTCGATATTTCGCGAGATCGCGGGTGCGGTCGGCGCCGGCGCGAACAAGAAGCGGACGTCGCTCTTCGCGAGCCTGCTCTCGGACGCGACGGCGGCCGAAGTGCGCTATCTCGTCAAGCTTGCGACGGGCGATATGCGCATCGGTCTGAAGCAAGCGCTGACCGTCGACGCGCTTGCTGTCGCGTACGGCGCGGACGCGGCCGACGTTCGCCGCGCGCTCATGGCGATCGGCGACATCGGCGCCGTCGCCGGGCTTGCGCGGGCGGGAAGACTCGAAAAAGCCGGCGTCGCGTACGGCAAGCCGATCGGATTCATGCTCGCATCGCCGCTGCGCTTCGGCGGCGACTACAAGGAGCTCGAGCCCGGCGAGTATCTGCTCGAGGACAAGTTCGACGGGATCCGCATCCAGGCCCATTGCGACGACGGTTCGGTCAGATTGTTCAGCCGGCGGTTGAACGAGGTGTCGAGATCGTATCCCGAGGTGGTCGACGCGCTAGCAGCGCCGGGCGTGCCCCACGCGATCGTCGACGGCGAACTGCTCGCGTTCAAGGACGGGCGGGCGCTCCCGTTCCAGCATCTCCAGGGCCGGCTGCAGCGCAAGGTCGTCGATGCGTCGCACATCGAGGGCGTGCCGCTCGCGCTCGTCGTCTTCGACATCTTGGCGGAGCGCGATGACTTGCTCTTCGACCGTCCGCTCGGCGAGCGCCGCGCTCGGCTCGAAGCGTGGATCGAAAGCCTGCCCGCATCGGCTCGAAGCAACGTGCTGCTCGCCGTCGCGACATTCGTCACGCTGCGCGGAGATGCGCACGAACGCGCGTCGCTCCTCGAGCCCGCCTTCGAAGCCGCCCGCATGCGCGGCAACGAGGGGCTCATGATCAAAGCGCTCGCGTCGACATACACGCCTGGCCGGCGCGGCAAGCAATGGTTCAAGCTGAAGAAGGAGCTCGCGACGCTCGATTGCGTCGTCGTCGCCGTCGAATACGGACATGGAAAACGCAACGACGTCCTGTCGGACTACACGTTCGCGGTCCGCGCCGGCGATCGGCTCGTGACGATCGGCAAGGCGTACTCGGGACTCACCGACGCGGAGATAGCGACGATGACGCGCTGGTTCCTCGACCACGCGCTCGTCGACGAAGGCCGCCGCCTCGTCGTCGAGCCGACCATCGTCGTCGAGATCGCATTCGACATCATCCAGCGCAGTTCGCTGCACGAGTCCGGGCTGGCCATGCGCTTTCCACGCGTCGTAAGGCTCCGGCCGGATAAAGGGCCGGGGCAGGCGTCGACGCTGCGCGACGCGCTCGCTCTCGTCGCCGATTGACGCCTTTTCAGCATTTTCATCCGTCCGGACGCCCCGTCAAGAAACAATTCGCTGACCTCTGCAATATCGCGTTATAACCACTTGGCATTCCCGGAGACTTGTGCTACAGTCGAGCCAGCAACTAATTCCTTAGTTGAATAGCGGTTGAAGAGATATGAAGCTGAAAACCTCGTTCGCGGTTCTAGCTTTCTGCGTCGTCGCGAGTACGTTCTTGCTGACGCTCGACAGCGTTGCGGCCCGTGCGGACACCGCGTCGTTCACTGTGGCGATCGCCAAGGTCGCCGAGGATCCCAAGATCGACGGCACGATGAACGATCCGGCCTGGAAGCAGGCGACGCACGTCTCCCTCGACTGGGATTACCAATTCCGGCGCCCAGCCGAGGAGAAGACCGACGCTTACATCATGGCGGACTCGCAGTTCGTCTATGTGGCGGTGGTCGCGCAGCAGAAGGAACCCGTGACCGCGACGATCCGCACGAACGACGTCGCGCTCGCGGCGGACGACGTCGTGCGCGTCTACTTCTGGCCCGGGGGCGACAAAGGTTTCGAATATTTCTTCGTCGCGACGCCTATCGGCACGCACAACGAGTTCTCATCAGAGAATTCGGCGTTCGCGCCGTCCTGGACGTCGGCCGGATCGCGTACGCCGGACGGCTACATAGTCACGATGCGCATCCCGCTCAAAGTGATGCGGGGCGACGGCCGTACGACGTGGCGCGTGCAGTTCGAACGCGCGGTCCACGTGACGAACCAAGATTTCGAGTGGGCGCACGATCCGTCGCAGAACGGCGTCGACAACTCGACCTTCGTGGGCTACCTCACCGGCATGTCGCCGGTGCGAGCGAGCCTGCGGCCGTCGCCGCGTGTGGGCGTTTATGCGCTCGGCCAGGTCGGCTCGAGTTCTGCAGGCGGCGACACATCGCACATGGGCGCCGACATCTCCCTTCCGATAACGAACACGTCGTCGTTCTTCAGCACGCTCCATCCTGACTATTCGAACGTCGACCGCGACCAGCAATCGATTTCGCCGACCGCGTTCGCGCGCCAGTTCAGCGAAGTGCGCCCGTTCTTCACGCAGGGCTCGAACTCGTTTCAGAACTTCAACTGCAACGATTGCGTCGACTATCCGTTCCTCTATACCCCGGCGATCCCGACGCCGACCGACGGCTATGCGGTCGAGGGCGTTCAGGGCCTCGCCTCTTTTTCCGCCTTCGATGCGCTCGGGCACTTCGGCCGCTCAGACAATGCCGAAAGCCTGTCGTGGACGACGCCCGACAGGTATTGGCAAGGGCACGTCATGCATTTCAGCACGATCTTACCCGGCGTCTTCGACAGCACGAACATGTATCAGCTCATCGAAGGGAACCGGCGAAATTCGAGCATCTACTTCACAGACGCCCAAGAGACGGGATCGTTCGTCACCGATCCGGGTCAAGCGTACATGCGCGAGTGGGGCCTCAACCTCTACACGCAAAAGGAAGGCTTCTATCCGGCGTACCACGAGATCGGTCAGCAGTTCGCTCCGTTCGACACGTTCGTCACGGCGAACGACCTGCATGGCCCGTCGCTCTACATGACAAAGACGTGGGATTTCGCACCGACCGCCCCGGTCCTCAATTACACGCTCTCGCAAGACATCCAGCACTACGACAACAGCGCCGGCAAACTCGGGCTCGCCGACGCGTTCACCGTGTTGACGATCAACACGAAGTCGCAATTCCAATTTCAGGCGACGAGCGGTTATCAGTACTTCCTCATCGGCGCGTACGGGTCGACGATCGACCAGAACGGCGCCGCGCTCAGTTACGGACCGAACACGAACGCGCCGACGACCGTGACGTACAACATCGGGCGTTTCGGGCCGGGCTATCTGCGCACGACGACCCGCCTTGCGACGCTTCGCACCGGACCGCGTGGAACGCTGACGCTCGAGGGCGATAACACGAACCAAACGCTCGACTTCGAAGGTGCCAAGGAAGTACAGTGGCTGGAGCGGGCGAGCTTTGCGTATCAGATCGATCCGCAGTCGTCGCTCGCGCTTGGCGTGCGCCACATCATCGGCACGAGCCCATTCGTAACGCCGCCGCCTCTTAATCTGCATCAGCCGTCGGGGGCGTGCTCGCCGCGTTTCGTATCGCCCGGATGCTTCTCCGACGCGTCGAATCTTTCGCTCGCGTACTACCACCACATCGGTCCGAACGAGTTATACCTCGTCTACGGCGACCCGAACCAGCTGAACACGCTGCCGGCGTTCATCATCAAGTTCGTCCACTACTTCGGCGCCCAAAAAGGCACCTGACGACTAGACCTCCGCGACCTTCCCCCAAAAAACGTAGCGGTCGAGCTTTAGCTCGACCGCCGCGGTCTGCCCAGATCGTCGGAACCGCTACATCGCCGACCCGTTGCTCGCCGGGATGTCGCCGCAGCTCACGTACTTCTTGATCAACGGCCCAGGTCCGGCGTGGACATTGATCGCGAAGTGACCGGTCTCGAGCGACGCGAGCGGCACATCGACGACCGTCGTCGACTTGCCGCCGACGACATTCGACAGCGGATACTTCGGCACCGGGTTGAGATTCGCGCACGATCCCGGATGGATGTGCGCGGGTTCGGATCCCTTCGTGTGCGACAGGCTTAGGACGACCTGCGTCTTGCTTCCCATCGCCGTGAGAGTCGCCGAACCGGTCTGCATCGATCCGTGTTGTGCCACGAGTTTGATTGTGATGGAATCGCTTTTCGCGCTGACGGCGGTTGCGATACAGGCGATCGCGACGAGCGCAAGCGCCGCTATGGATAACTTCATTGCCCTTCCTCCCATATTCGTTTTGCGGCGTGAAATCACACGCCGCTCACGGGCGTCCGGTTCGCTCAAGCAGCGGCGCCGCCTCTGCGTTCAGCGGACATGCGACGGGATTCGCTGGCGGGAAAAGCCAATGAAGGCAGCCTCGCGGGAGTAGCTCAGTTGGTAGAGCATCAGCTTCCCAAGCTGAGGGTCGCGGGTTCGAGGCCCGTCTCCCGCTTATAACGTGGAACACGGCGGCCGAGCATCGCGCTCGGCCGCTTTCATTTGTCTCGCGTATTCTCAACGTCGCCGTCGAGATGCCCGGGAATTCGGCGGTCCGAAGGTCGACGACTCGGCCCCGGGCGGCGCGCAAATGCAGCGGTGGGCCTGGGGTCCTTAGCCGAAAGAGAGATTTGTGTGACGAGGTAAGGCAGCGGACGCGATGGAATTCTCTCACTCGGTAGTCCGGTACGTTCGATTCCGGCCGATTGCGTTTTTCGCGTGATCTGTAGAGCGGCGATCGCAATGCGTTTCATCTCTTCCCTATTGATGACCGGTGTCTGTTTTGCGTTTCTAACCATGGGCGCTTATGCTGTTGCAGCTCCGCCGCCCGTGCCCACGCCGTCCGCTAACGGTTCGTCGCTGGCGGTAGGATATGTGCAGGCTGGAGTCACGAGTGCGGAGTCGGGTGACTACAACGGCGCGATCGAGCAATTCACCTTAGCGATCGCGGCTGATCCAAGCAATACAGACGCTTATCGCGACCGCGCGATCGCCCGCGATGACATCGGCGATTATAAAGACGCTCTCAGCGACTACACGCAAGTGCTCGCGCTGTCGCCCGACGACTCCGCCGCGCTTGGAGGCCGTGGAGAGGACCGATATCGGCTCGGTGACTATGCGGGAGCCGACACGGATTTCACGGCCTACCTCAAGCAGAATCCGGATAGTTCGAACGTTTTCATGAACCGAGGATACGCGCGGGCGAAAGAAGGCGACGGGGCAGGAGCAGCAGCCGATTTGCGGCGCGCGGTGAAGCTCGACCCGAACAACCTGGATATCCGCACGTCGCTCGCAGCCGCGGACGTCGAAGCGCACAACATGAGTGCGGCGTCGTCGGATCTGGATGCGGCGATCCACATCAATCCGAAATCGACGGCCTTGATCAAGATGCGCATGCAATTGCGCATGGAAATGGGCAATACAGCTGGTGCGTTGGACGATGCGCGCCGTCTGATCAAAGCGGGCAATGGCGACCCTGCTTCGTACGACCTTGCTTGCCAGATCGAGGCCGATGCCGAGCAGTACAAAGACGCTCTCGCAACGTGCGGTCAGGCGATCAAACTGCACCCGAACGACATCAACGCATACGGTACGTTGGAGCGCGTCAACGGGATGCTCAACCGCGACAGCGCCGTGCTCGACGACCTCAACGCGATGGTCCGTCTCGAACCGCAATCAGGAGAGGCTTACTACAGCCGGGCCCTATTCGAGGATGGTCACGGCGACCGAAAAGCAGCAGCAAGCGACTTTCGCACGGCGCTCAAGCTCTACAAGCTCGCGGGCGACTCGCCTCACGTCCAGCAGATCCAAGTGATCATGCAAGAGCGCGGTTATTAGGGTTAGACGGCTGAAGTAGTATTACGTGCCCCGCATAGTTTCGCTCCTCGCAAGCGGCACAGAGATCGTCTGCGCCCTCGGCGCCGGCGAGTGCCTCGTCGGTCGATCGCATGAGTGCGACCGGCCGGTGTGGGTGCGCCGGCTACCTGCGTGCACGCGTCCGACGTTCGACGTCTCGCAGACGAGCGGCGAGATCGATGCTGAAGTGAGGCGACGTCTCCGAACCGGAGAACCTCTTTACTCGATCGACGCGGACCTCATCGAAACTTTGCACGCCGACATTTTGATCGCCCAAGTCCACTGCGACGTCTGCGCTGTGACGCCGGACGATGCGCGGCGAGCCGGAACGGACGCGGGGAGACACGTCGTCGCGCTCCAAGCGGGCAGCGTCAAGGGCATCTTCGACGATATCGCGTCGATCGGCGGGGCTGTCGGCCTCGAAGACGCGGCAAGCGCTCTCATCGCAGATCTGAAAGCGCAAATCGAATCGGTGCGCCTCGCGACGGGCGGTACGACTCCGCGGCTCGTTCTCGTCCTCGAGTGGACGGACCCGATCTTCGTCGCCGGCAATTGGATGCCGGAGCTGATCGAAGCGGCAAACGGGATGGTCGCGCTCGGCGATGGCTCATCGTATTCCTCGCAAGCGACGTTACAAGAAGTAGAAAGCGCTGATCCCGACATCCTCATCGTCGCGCCGTGCGGATTCGATCTCGACAGGACGCTAAAGGAAATCTCGTACCTCGAATCGCTTCCCGGCTGGAACCGGCTCCGTGCGGTCAGAGACGGAAACGTGATCTTCGCCGACGGCAACGCGTACTTCAATCGATCCGGCACATCGATCGCCGACACAGCTGAAATACTCGCGGAGATCATCCACGGCATTGGGAAAAAGCACTATCGCACGGCCTGGCTACCGTACGGCGAAGCGCGGATCGCCGCCGAGATCAACCGCCGTCATAGCGACGCGTGCGCTCGTGGTCTCGCGACGTATGCAGATCCGACGACGGGCTATGAAGTGATGACGGCGGATTTCTTGAGACGACGAGGTGCGTGCTGCTCGAGCGGGTGCCGCCACTGCCCGTATAAAGGATTCGATGCGGAGCCAACGCTGACAGCGGAAAGTGCGGCCACCGGACTCTAACCTCAGCCGAATCGACTTCACGCAGCGCGCAATAACGGGCTAATCGCGGGCGCGAAACCAACCACGAGCGCATTAGGTATCTTCCTGCGGGAGGCTGGCAGGAGGGTCCAAGATGCGATCAGCGCGCGTCGGGATCGTCGCCATCCTCATCGCGTCGGCATCGAGCACGGTCTTCGCTCCAACGCCGTCGCTAGCGTCACCGATCGACACCACGAACGCCGATGAGACTGTCATCGTGTACGCCGCGAGAGGCGCAGTGACGAATATCGGGGCCGGCGTGATCGTCGGTCAACAGGGCGGTGCGCTCGTCATCGCGACCGCCGCACACGTCATAGCGAACGCCATTCCTCGCGTCCAGCTCGACTCGGGCGCGATGTTGAACGTTGTCGAGATCGATCGGATCGAGGGGTTCGATCTAGCCGTCCTCAAGACGAGCGCATACGACGGCCGCCCTTCGCTCGCAGCCTTTGGTCAGCCGTCGCCAGGTGAGGACGTCCACGTCTGGGGCCATCGGCTCACGCAAAGGTATGTGGAATCGCAAGCGTCAGTGAGCGACCTTGACCCGACGTTACCTGAGGGACCTGCCGACGGGCGATTCGGGATCGATTGCGAGTCATGCGATCACGGTGATTCCGGTGCCGGCGTCTTCGATGCACGTGGCAGGTTGCTCGGCATCCTCGAAGGGGCACGACGCGACCAGTTCGGCGACATCGTCTTCGTCGAATGCGAGCCGATCGCGCCGATCGAGACCGCGCTCGCGACCGCAGCTTCTTCGAAATCCGGTCGTCAGCGGTCGTCTAGGCGGCGCGTGTAGGCGATTTCGTCGACCTCGATCCCCCAAACGCGCTGGCGGCGGCGACTACCGCTCCGGATCCAGCCATCGTGCTCGTAGAAGGCTTCGGCGTGTGCGTTTCCGTCGAGCACCCACAACACGGCATCAGCGAAACCACGACGGCGAAGCTCTCCACGCGCGCGATCGATAAGGACGCGACCGATGCCAGTCCTCCAATCGTCGGGGTCGACGTACAGCGCCATGAGCTCACCGGTTTCGCGAGCCGGTGAGTCGGGCGACGCGCCGACAGTCGCGAATGCGCGAATCAAACCGCCGTCGACGGCGACGAGCGTGAACGGCGCCATCTGATCTGCAGGCGCGAAATCGTAACGTACTGCACGCTCTTCTGCGCGCAGCGAGTCGAGATATTCAGCGGGCAACAAACCCTTGTATGCCGCCTGCCAGGAACGGACGTGGACCTGAGCGACGCCGAGCGCATCATCAGGTCGAGCAGCGCGGATTTCCATTCGATTGCGCTCGTCGTTCTTGCCGGCGAGCGAGGCTACCTCGAAGTCGCAAGCCGCCAGTACGATGGAGCGGTCGAGCTTTACGCTCGACCACCGCGGTCTGCCAATTGCAAGCCGTCTCCGGTCGAGCTAAAGCTCGACCGCTACAGACGACTTCAATGCAAGGTCGTCTGCGGTCGACCATAAAGGTCGACCGCTCCATCAGTACCGCACGGTTGCCTTACCGTGCCGGGTGAGTGACTCATGGTAATGTCCGAGCTCACGCTGTCATCTGGCGTTCAACACTCGATCATCGATCGCGAACGTTAGCGCACACCGCGCCCGTGACGCGACTCGCACATGCATCGCGACACAGGAACTCGCGATACATCTTTGCCGAATCTCAAATGCGATGGGCGAGCGGCGCGTGCTTAACCGAGCCGCTAACATCTACCGTGTGGGGGTTGTTGGGAGATGTCTAAGCGTGTTCTCGGCGTTGCGTGCGCCACGCTACTACTAGCTGGCTGTACCGGCTCGAACAGCTCGATGCCGACGAGAGGCGATTCGCTAATGCCCGGGCTGGGCGCATCGCAATCGCAGGTCGGTCACAACGACGGATTCAGCGGCCCGGCGCCGATGCCGAGCCCGCACCTTTTGACGAGCGTCGATACGAACGACACGCTTGCGATCACATTGTCGCAAGCGCAGCCGTACCTGTCGATCGGGCACACGAACTCGGGCGCAGCACAGGCCGACGCGTATTCGTCCGCGGGGATCGAGCCGATCCCCTATACAGACATCGATCACTACATCCCCAACGACCAATCAGGCACGAACCCGACCCTAAGCATGTCCGACGTCGCGCTGACGTGCGACGGTCAACCGGTCGAGTGGGTGAAACCGAACCATCCGCTTATCTATGTCACCGATCCGCGGATCCCGGGGACCCTCGCGGCGTGGGAGCAATGGTACACGAACTTCGTCGCGGCCGGCGGTGAGACGTGGGCGCTGTATGAGGACACGGCGGACAATCCGTTCACCTTCGCTGTTCCGGCGCCGCCTTGCGCAGCAGACGGCAGCGGAACCGTGACGACGCAAGAGTGGACGGCGGCGGAAGAAGCGCAAGAGGGCGCCATGCAGGCGTTCTCCGGCAAACCGGTCATCTTCAACGGTCTTGCTCCCGGCTACCACACGTGGATGCCGCTGGCGAACGCGCTGCTCGACGGCCCGGCCGCCGGCGGCGAAGCCGAGGCCTGCGCACCTCCGAACACGACCGAGTGGCTCAATCAGCTGGCGATCGAGATCCACGCGGTTCAGCGCCAGAAGTACTTCGTCTGCCACGGCAACGACACGAGCGACGGGTCGACGCCGCAGGCGATCGCATTCAGGAACTACCACTTCGCTTCGATGATGCTCGAGTACGATCCGAGATACACGATCTACGAGTCGAATTTCGGGGTCGGCGCGTCGAACTTGCGCGTCGAGCCCGAATCCGGCGTCGTCATGCTGAACCCGTACAAGCTAAACGTGAGCGTTCAGACCGATCTTCTCAAGCCGGGCGGAGCGTACGCGCGCCGCTACAAGGATTGCTACGTGAACGGCACGGACGTCGGGCAGTGCGCCGCGGTCGTCAATCCGACGAAGGTGCCGGTCCCGTTCCCGTTCACCTGGGTCCACTACCAACACACGATGCTGCTCACCGGGTCGGGCATCTACGACGGCGCTACGGTGAGCAATCTCGGACCGGCGCCGGCGACGAGCGTTGGGCCGTACTCCGGCGAGGTCGCGTTCCTCTGACCAGTAACGATCAGAACTTGATGCCTACCTTCTGGACTTCCTGATAGGGCAGCAGCCACACGAGCGACTCGTCATGCAGATCGACGACTTGGATGCGGTTGCCGAACGGGTCCAGGAAATCGCAGCGGAATCCGGGGAAGAGCCGAAGGCCGTACTTGGCCGCGACTTTTTCCCTGACCGCTTTGATTTCGCGCTCGTCGCGGACGATGATCCCGAAGTGGCGAGTCCGGTCGGGCGTCATCTTCTCGACTTCGAACAGCGCGAGAAACTGATGCTCGCCGATCTTGAAGAACGCGTCGCCCTCGCCTTCGTCCTTTTTCTCGAGACCGAAGACGTCGGTGTAGAACGCGACCGCCTTCTTGATGTCCGTCACCTCGATGGCGACGTGATTGATCCCGTAGACGTGGACGCCCATCACGCCTCCCTCCTACCCGCCCTGAGCGCCGACAAACTCGGGGCGGCAGCAGTGAGGCGCGTAAACGGTCGACGGCCGGGGTAAGACCTACGCATGAGAACGACATGGAAACCGCATGAGAAGCACGGACGCCTGACTGCGCAGAGCGATCTGCCCGACAGCGCGTACGCTTTCCCGAAGCTGCGAAAGGAGCCGTTGACCGACGCGCGCCACGTCCGCAACGCGGTGGCGCGCTTCGATCAGGTGACATCGGCCTCAGATAGCGAGCGCGCGCAGGCATTCGCCAATATAAAGAAGGCCGCGCGCCACTACGGCGTCGAGCTGAGTGAATCAAGCTGGCGCGACCTGGGCAAGCATCCGCAGCGAAACCGCAGCGCGCGCGCGAAGCGCGCTACCGCAACGAGAAAACGGCGCGCATCGTCGGCGTTGAGGGCCGCCAAAGGACGCTAGGGCCGGTACGTCGCGAGCAGACGGGCGGCGTACCATCGCTCCCAGTGGGCGCCTGGCGCCTCGAGATTCATCTCCTTGTCCACCTTCACGAGCAAGTAGATGAGATCGCTCTTGAGCAGCTTGGCGTCGAGCAAGCCCTCGATGCCGAGTTCGATGAGATGGCCGGCGTACCAGATCGACCAGTCGGCATCGACCCCGTCCGTCGCGGCATAGGCGACGTGATGATCTTCGGAGGTTTGGTGCAGCATGATCGCGAGCCGGTCGATGAGTCCGCTTGCATCACTCATTATTGTGGTCGCCGTTCGACCGGTCGAGGCGTGCCTTCCTTGGGCCCGACCAGAGCGAAGGCACGTATCGGCCCCGCGGAGAACCGCGTCGGCCCTTCACCCGACGATCGAACAGGAGAGACCGCTCATGGAGTTGGCACCGTATATCTTCATCACCGGCGGCCGCTGCGAGGAAGCGCTCAATTTCTACAAGAGCGTCCTCGGCGGCGACATAAAGGACATCTCGCGTTGGAGCGACGCGCCCGCCGACATGGGCATGCCCGCCGACATGGGCAATCGCGTCATGCACTCGACGTTCTCGGCGCCCGGGATCACCTTCATGGCTTCGGACTCGCAGCCGACGACGACGTACGGCGACGGACCGATCTCGCTTTGCGTATCTGCAGACAACGAAGGCGACGGGAAGCGCGTCTTCAACGCGCTTTCGGCCGGCGGCAAGGTCGAAGTCCCATTCGAGAAAGCGTTCTGGGGTCAGTGGTTCGGGATGTTCACCGACAAGTACGGCATCGACTGGATGGTCAATTGCCCGGCGAGCTCCTGACGGCGGTCTTCGATACGCCTGTCGGACCACTGGTCGCGCGCGCCGGCGAGGATGGTATATCGGAGCTCCTCTTCGCTCGCCGCGGCCAGAAAGCCAAACCGGCGAGCGGAGAACCATCCGCTCGCCGGCATATCCACGCGATAGAGGCGCAACTCGTCGAGTACTTCGACGGCAAGCGCAAGACGTTCGACGTCGCGCTGCGGCCGCAAGGACCACCGTTTCACATGCGCGTGTGGAACGCGCTGCTCGGCATCCCCTACGGGGAGACGATCTCGTACGGCGAGCTCGCCGCGCGCGTCGGTGATCCGACGGCGGCTCGCGCCGTCGGCGCTGCGAACGGCGCGAATCCGATCGTCATCGTGATCCCGTGCCATCGGGTCATCGGCGCCGACGGCAAGCTCGTCGGTTACGGCGGCGGGCTTTGGCGGAAGCGGACGCTCCTCGATCTCGAGTTCGGCCGGCTGTCGCTCGTCAAGGTTTGACGAGCGGGTTCTTCCAGGCGAACGCGCCTTTCGGATTCGGCTTCACCCAGACGACGAGATCCCAGCTCGACGGGAACTCGAAGATCCGCTGGACCGAGCCAGCAGATTTCGCTTTTCCCATCTTGACGAGCGTCGCCGCGGACGGGTTCTCAGGGTCGCCGCCACCCTTGCGGAAATCCGGCGCCATGATGTAATTATCGTACGTCGGCTTGCCCGTCTTCGGATCCGTGCCGATCCAGTGGACGTGCTCGTCGAACTCGAACCAACGGCCCGGATTGACGCCGAACATCGTCGGCCGTGCCGCTCCCGGCTTGTACGGTTCGCAGTAATCGACGCCCAGCAGAGCGCCGTCGCGGCCGTACCACAACTGGCACGGCTGCGATATGCTGCCCGAGGTCCAATGACGGTTCGCGAAACTGATCGCGCCCGTATCGTCCTCGTTGGTGTAGCGGAAGAAGCCCGCAGCCTCGGCGTCACTCTCATGCGCGTAGCGCGTGCCGAGCGTCGCCTGCAACGACTTGACGAACTGCTGCTCGGACGCATTGAGCGGTCCGTTGTACGACGGGCGTTGGTCCGCGCGGGCGACGACGGTCGTCGCGACGATCATCGCGAGCAGCGCTAAGGTCACTCGTTTCAACACGATCTCTCCCCGATTTCAGCAACGTGGTGGCTGTGCGCTGACAAGTAGGGGACTGCCGTGCACGTTGCCTGCCTGGCGCGCGGGCGATCATATGCCATAATGGGTCCTTAAGCCCAGTCCGCAGAGAGGGAAACCAGCGTCGATTCATGCGAAGTTCATGCCCGGGGGAGCTACTGGCCGCAGGAGCCACCGACGAATATGTCTGCTCACCCCGAATTCACGAACTTCCCGGCGCGACTCGACCGCTCCGTCTACGACGCAGCGGTGCGCAACTACGTCGCAGCCGTCGGGTCGCGAGCAAGCGCGATCTATCACGTCGGCAACGTCCGCTTCCCCGGCCTGTCCGACATCGACCTCGTCGTCGTCGTCAACACGTCGGCGTGGGATAACAACCAGTTCTTCTCTCCGTACGTCCGGCTCGGAAAGCAGTACACGCCGCTGTTCCATCACGAGCCGCGCTTCTTGCCCAAGACGTGCATCGACGCGATCACGTACAGCTCGTGCGTGCACGCGAGCACGGGCCAGGCGATGGATCAGATCCCGACCGTCTTCGGGAGCCGGCGCTGCCTCGTCCACGGTACTGACGTGCTCGGCGACCGTGCCGTCGACGTTTCGAGCGAATCGTGGCAGCGCTGCCGGTTGCTCGAGACCTCGTTCATCTTCTCACGGGCGCTTCGCGAGCTCGCAGTCGAGCCGTCCATCGACGTCGTGAAGCTCATGTCGCGCGCGACCGGCTTGCGCTATCCGATGCGCCATCTCCACGATCTGCTCGACATGCCTCGCGATCGCGGATACGAAAGGCATATCGACGAGGCGCGCGAGCGCCTACTGGATCCGATGACTACCCAGCACGAGAAAGGCAAGGTCGTCGCCGATACGTACGAGCTCTTCGAACGCGGCGCGCGGCGATTCGAAGCGAACGTCAGGACGCTCTTCGGCATCGGCGCGAGCGAATCGCTCGTGCCCGTCGTCATGGGGATGCTTGCCGGCGAGCGGCCCGCGCCGGGCATCGAAGCCGAGTATCTCGAGGAACGCCGAAAAGCGACGGCCTTGTATCAAGAAGAGCAGCGAGCATATCGTCTGAGCGCGGGCAGCATTTTCGCGACGAGGCCGCTCAACGGTGCGCGCAAACCGTACGTCCAGCCGCTCGCGCATCGCATCGCGTCGAGCGCGCGCTGGCGCCTGCGGCCGCTAGGCGCGTTCTAGCGCAGGTTCGTCGACTTCAGAAAGCCGACGCTGCCGGGATACGGGCGACGACAAACGTCCGATACAGTCCGAACCAGTGGCTTTGCAGCCCGATGACGTAGAGCGTCTGCGACGGTCCGGGGAAGACGAAGATCGGGCTGCTCAACGTGTAAGGCAAGAGGGCGTCGCGGATCGCGTGGTCCGCCGTCACCTGTCCGATGCGATCCGTGTCGAGCTCCGTGAACCAGACGACACCGGAGGAATCGACGGCGATCGCATCGGGCTGCGAATTCGCCGTCGGCACGACGTACGTGCGCACCGAGTCATCGGCGCCGACCGACACGATCTTGTTGGCGTCGTATTCCGCGACCCAGACGCTGCCGTCCGGTCCGGCCGCGAGATTCGAGAGAGCCGACGTTGGATCCGGCATCGCGACCCAGTGCGTCGCTCCGGTCCGCGAAAGAACGCAGATCTTGCCCTTCTCGTCGCCGACGACGTAGATCGCCCGCTTCGTTCCGACGAGTCCGTACGGGCTGAAATGTGGATCCGGGAGCGGGTACATCGTCTGTCGTCCGTCGAGTCGTACGTGTGTGACGTCGTTTCCGCGCTTATCGGAGATCCATGCGCTACCGTCGTAGTCGAGCCAGACGCCATCGGGAATGCCGCGGCCGCGGCCTAGGCGATGGATCTTCAAAGTCGTAGGCTTGGCGACCGGGAATCTCGTGTAGCCGGAATTGCCGCACGGCGAGCTCTCCGGGTTGCACGCGAGCGCGAGCCACGCCATACCAGACGGCGTCACGGCGATATCGTCGACCGCATAACCGTACGCCATCGGGGCGAGTTCGATCGTCGAGCCGTCGCCCGCAGTTCTGATCGAGCCGATGCCAGGATCGCCGCCGTCTCCCATGTACGTGAACCAGAGGCGTCCATCTTGGCCCAGGCTCGACGCGCGGATGATTGCGCCCGACGGAAGCGGCATGGCGGTGACGATACCGGGAACGGACTTGACCGTGCACGATGCGGCGACGCACGCGGCGAGGGCGGAAGCGATCGTGATGAGGGCTCGAAGCGCCGCAGCGCCTCGCTTGATCGGGGTCATCGGTCGCCGAAACCCTACATGACCGTGACGTTAACCGAGACGCTATTGCCGACGCTGTCGGATATCTTCACTTTGCACGTGCCCACCCCGACCGACGTGACGTCGAACGTCGACGCGGAGCCGCCTTGCGCGACGGTCGCAACGGACGTGTTCGTCGACGACGCGGTCCAGCTCGCGACGCCCTTCTCGCTCACCGTGATCGTCATCATCTGGCCGGTGCCCGAAAACGTCAGCTTGTTCGGCGCCACCTTCATCGGATCGATGACGAGTACGTCGATGTCGCCGCCGACGGAATCCATCCATATATTGCCGTCAGGCCCGGCCGCGACGGCGTCGGGCCTTGCGCCCGGACTGAGCGGAGGCGTAAAGGTTGTGACCGTGTGCGCTGACGTGTTGACGCGGAATATCGTGCCGTCGTTGCCGGCGGCGCACCATGGCTCGCCGTCGGGGCCGCGTGCGCAGAACTGCTCGGTCTCGTTCGAACCGAACGTGCCGCCGATGTTGTAGGTCGTGATGTTGCCGCTCGGGGTTATTTTGCCGAGCGTCGGCGCCGAGGTCAGGCAGAAGAACCAGACGTTGTTGTCCTTCGCGAGCACGACTGAGGCCGGCGTGCAGGAGGCGGAGATCGTGAACATCTTGATGACGCCGGTCGTAGGGTTGATGCGGCCGATCTGGTTCTGCGCGGACTGCGCGAACCAGACGTTGCCGTCGGAACCCGTCGTAACGCCGCCGTACTGGTTGATGCCGCTCGGATAGGGGAATTCGGTCACGACGCCGCCCGGTGTCACTTTTGCGATGTGCATGAACTCGGCGAACCACACGTTGCCGTCGGGGCCGGCGGCTAGCCCGTCGATCGCGGTGCTGTCGCCGCTCGGGATCGGGATCTGGACGGCGGTCCCGTTCGTCGTCACGCGCGTGATGCTCGTCGCCTCGTCGGAGATGTAGAGCTTGCCGTCGGGGCCGACCGCCATCGATACCGCGTTGCCCGGCAGCTCCGCCTCTATGTTGAACTCTTTGATCGTGCCGCTCATGGACATCCGGACGAGTTGCGCCGCGTTCTCATCGAGGAACCACATGTTGCCGTCCGGGCCTTGGACGATCGCCGAATACAGCGCACCGAGCGTTTTCGGAGTGAACTGGACGAATTGACCACCGCCGCCCTTTTGGACGACGTCCGGTATGACTGGGTTTGGCAAGGCGGGTGTCGCGGGCTGACCGTGTCCAGAGCACGCGGCGAGTACCAAAGCGGAAACGACGAGAGACGCAAGGCGGCGCGCTATCATGACATGCCTCCATGGTTCGAGATCGCTTGCTTTCGTGCGGCCGCCGAAGGCGCCTTTGCGGGTCGCATATGGTGACCCGGTCACTTTGTGAGCGTCTATCGGGTGTGGCCAGACGGTGGTAACCTGACATCGCCAGGGTAGTTTTGGACCCGGCGCGAGGCTTCCAGGAGACTAAAGTCATGGAAAAGACGCCGCGAGCTCAGGAACTCAACGCCCATATCCTCAGACTCGCTCGCGACAAAGGCGCGCTCGCGGATAAGGATCTGCACGCGCTGCTCGCGGTCGAATACGGCGTTGCGGTCAGCGCGCAGCCGATCGCCTCGGTCGATCACATGCTGTTCTCGGCGAACGTCAATCTCGCGAAGCGGCGTCTCGTGCGTTATGGCCTGCTCTCGCTCGACGCCCAAAAGCACATCTCGATCACCGCACAAGGCGAACTATTCCTCGCGCGAGCGTTCACGCGCCTCGACGCACGAGTGCGACGCTGCCTCGACGACGCATGGCTCAACATTGAAGTGCCCGTCCAGGCCGCATCAGTCGCGGGCGAGCGCGCCGAACGCGCCTCGGAAGAAGACGAAGGGTCGCCGCTTCACGAGCTGCTCTGCGCCTCGAATCTCGAGTTCCATGACCTGGACGACGGCGGGGCGCTTGTGCCCGTTTGGTCTCGGCTCCGTTCCTGGATCGTCGATCTCCGCGAGTCGAACGGCTGGATCTGTTTGCGGACGCACGTCATGGCGCTGCCGGATAAGCCGGCGGCGCGGATGGCGGTCATCGACACGGCGATGCGCGCGAATTCGAATCTCATGTCCTGGAGGTTCTCGCTCGGACCTCGTTCGCAGGCGATCTTTCTCGAAGCCGAGTGCCGCGCAGATCAACTCGACGGCGACGATCTCGCCGGCATCATCGCTCTGCTCCGCTCGACGGCCGAAGAGCAATACGAAGCGCTCCTCAAGATCGCGCTTGCGCCGTCTCCGCTCGACGCTCTCGAGGCTGCGTTCAAGCGCTCGGCGTGACCCGCATCGTGCATTCGTCCAAACGCGTGGGCTGACGACTCACCTCTTGGCCGGGGCTAGTCGACGTCAAGCGCAGAAGCGACTGGACATGCACGCTTCGGCGCTTCTCGCGTTCATCGCCCTCGACACCGTCCTTTGCCTCATCCCGGGCCCGGCAGTGATGGCAGTCGTCGGCGCCGCACTCGGCCGCAAGCAAGCCGGCTTTGCGACCGCCGCCGGGATCCTCACCGGCAATACGATCTACTTCGCGGCCTCGGCTTTCGGCATTGTGTCGGTTATCGTCGCGTCGCAGAACGCGTTCGTCGTCCTCAAATGGTGCGGTGCCGCGTATCTCGCCTATCTCGGCGTCCGCGCGATCGCGTCGCCTCACGCGGGAGAGCTCGATTCAGCCATAGTCGTGGGTCGACCGGCGGTCGGGAAGAACTGGGTGGGCGGCACGCTGACACAGCTCGCCAACCCGAAGGCGTTCGTGTTCTTCGGCGCCATCGTGCCGCAATTCGTCGATCCACACACGCCGTTGCTCATCCAGGTCGTCATCCTCGGCGTCGCGTCGCTGCTCATCGAACTCGTCGTCCTGACAGCGTACGTGCTCAGCGTCGAAGCGATCCGCCTTCGCGGGATCAAACCTGCGGCGCGCGCGCTCGCCGAGCGCATCGGCGGGGCATTTCTCCTCGGCGTCGCCGCCGCCGTGCTCGCCGAACATGCATAGGGTGGCGTCTGCAAGCGCCAAATCTGTGCCACGCCGGATGACGCCCGCTCCGCTACACCGAACGCCCGCCGCATGGAACGATCGAAGTTTCTCTTCTCTACCGCAGTCGCGCTTACGCCGCTTGTCGCGGGCCTCGAACCGGCGGCCGCCGCTGCGTCGAACACGGAGACCCCGATGAAGTCTATCGCCGGTATCGCCGTGCCCGACACCGATCTCGCGAACGAGGCGACCAGCATCGCAAAGGCGGCGCTCCCACCCGAGATCTTCAACCATTCGCTGCGGACGTATCTGTTCGCGCAGCTGATCGCGAAGGCGAAGAAGATCGACCACGACGTCGAGATCGTCTACGTCGCCTCGATCCTCCACGACTCGGGCATGTCCGCCGCACACATGAGCGACGCGCGCCCGTTCGAGGTCGACGGCGCGTTCGTCGCGCGCGACCTGCTCGCCAAGCACGGCGTGTCCGATGCGCGGATGGACGCCGCGTGGGATGCCGTCGCGCTCCACGACAATAGTGCGATCGCCGTCCACAAGCAGCCCGAAGTCCGGCTCGTCGCCTCGGGCGTCGGCGCGGATTTCGGGGCCTACCTCGATCTCATGACGCGCGATCAGATCGTCGCCATCCTCGGCGCGGCGCCGCGGACAAAGTTCATCGACGCGTTTCTCGACGCGACGGCAGTCGTCGCGAAGAAGAAGCCGATGGCGTCGTCTCATTCGTTCGTCGCGGACGTCGGTTACAAGCGCGTGCCGGGTTTCAGCCTGCCGAACTTCGTCGATGAGGTGCTATCGGGAGATCCGTTCAAGCCGTACGAAAGCTGACGGATCAGGTGCCCTTGTCGGCGCCGAAGTACTTGATATACTTGATGATGAAACGCGGCGAGGTCTGGAACGTCGCCGCGTCGCCGTAGACGACGTACAGCTCGCCGCCCGGCACCTTGCGGTGGTATGCGGCCGAGAGGTTCCACGCGTCGGCCGGTTGCCGTAAGTTGAAATGTTGCGGCGTCAACGCGACGAGCAGTGGCGAGAGGCCGATGATGCGCCGCGCGCCGAACGCGAACGACTGATCCGGCCCCGACTGGTACGAGTAATCGAGCCGATCGAGCCACTGCGTGGCGCGGTCGCCTGTGTCGACGAACTGCTGCGTGTCGTCAGCTTCGAGGGTCAGCGCGCCGCGCGTGCCCGTACGGACCGTCGCGCTCCGGAACCACGAATCGAGCTCGCCCGGTCCGAAACGGCCGCGGTTGAAGCCGATGAACGACGGCAGAAGGCCGTTGAGATTGTAGCCGATCTGAATCCCTTGCTGCGTCACCGGCGTGAAGACCGGAGGCAGCAGCAGGTACGACGATCCGGTAGAGACCTGGAGGTTGAACAATGTCCGCGTCGTGAGCGACGCGTTGACACCTTCGTTCGTCTGGTCGAGCGACCCCGTGTGGTCGTGGTAGCGGCTAACATCCCCGTTCAGATCGAATTCCGTGAATCGGTCGGTCGTGGCGAACTTGAACGGGTCGAAGAAGTTGACGTCGTAGCCGGCGATATCGGGGTGCTGAACGATTCCGTCGACCGGATCGAAGAAGGCACCGACCTTGCGGATCACGGCGCCGACAGCCGCACCCTTCGCGTCGAACCAGCCGGCGCCGGCCTCGTAGCGCTGGGCTTCGCCGCCCTCGACGACATTCGAGCCCGAGTCGTTTCCGTAGCGCGCGAAAACTTGGAAGTCGGTGAGGTTGTTCTCCGTGAACGTCATGCCGTCGGCTAAATCGTGCACGGGCCCTTTTTCGATGACGCCGGCGCCCGCGTCGACCTGGCTGCCTTGGAAATCGATCGCCGTCCGCTGGTTCGGTGAGACGTAATCGATGGCGTCACCGGTGTCCGTACGGCCGGTGATCTCGGTGTGGAGGGCTCCATAACTGAAGAGCCCGTGCTGCCCTTCGATTGCGTAGCCGTCGCGAGGCGTCGGGATATTCGGGGTGTAGAACTCGACGATGCCGGGGCAGCTCTCGCAAATGCCCTGCGGATAGCTATAGACGTTCGCGCCCTGCGTGAAGAACGGACGCACGTCGTTGAAGATGCGCTGGAATGCGGTCGGTGCGATCGTCTGCTGGTCGACCTCGACGTTCGAGTAGTCCGGATGCAGGGTTGCGACGAACGACGTGCCGGTGACGATCGGGATCGAGATGTCCGCGCCCACACGCGACGTGTCGCCGCCGTTCGACTTCGGCGCGAGCTCACCGAGGCCGTAGACGCCGACGCGCGACTTGCCGCGCTGCGCGGACAGACGCGGCAGTCCGCTGAGCGATCCCGAATACGTGACGTCGTTGAAGTTCTGTTGCGACGCGCCCCAGCTCCAGACGAGGACGTCGTTCGTCACCGCGAGGTAGCGGATGAACTGGACGCGCCAACTGCCCGAGCCGGTGCCGTGCATGACGGAGAGCGGGATCTTCTCGGTGATGATGTACCCGCCGTCGACGATACGCCCGACCGTCCACCACTCCGGCTCGAACGAGTTGTTCTCGGTCGAGAACTGGTAGTGCGTGCCGATCGGCGTCGACGTGAACTTGTAACGGAAACCGCTCGTGCCGTTCGGCCACAGATCGACCTGGACTTCGTCGTCGGTGTCGAGACCGACGCCATTCGTATGCTCGGTCGCTCGGATCGGCGTGCTCTGGCGCGCATCGATGCCGACGTAGAGGAACGGCCCGTCCGTGATGAGATACAGCGTCGTCGCTTGCGTCGCCGTGGCGTGGTAGCGTAGGTCGTAGCCGAGGTGGGCGACGGCGGCCGATTTCCACACCGGGCTATCGAGCGTTCCGTCGATCGGCGGCGCCGTCGTCGTCGACGGAATCGTTATAGAGTCGAGATGAAGCGTTTCGACGGCAGCGGCGGCCGGAGCCGGGGCGATCGCGAAGCAAATGGTCGCGATGAGGCAGACGGACGAGAGCGCTGTTCCGAGGCGGTGCACGATCGACTCCTCAAAACCGGATACGCCCGGGCTTGTCACTACAACTAATTCACTAGTTGCATTTTCAGGCAAGCGCTTTCCTGGTCCTGCCCCCGATCCTCGAATCGAGTTTGACCGCGCGAGACGTTGGGGAAACGGCACATGAGGTAACCATTGATGCCACCGGGTGAGTAAGCGAGGCGTCGGGACTAGTCGGTCCCGGCGCCTCTTGTCATTTTCGGAAAGTCTGCGGCCCTAGCGCAGTGAACGCAACGCTTCGAGCGCTTCGGGCAGACAGAACTGTTCGCCGACGTACGACGAGACGAAACGGCCGCCGCGGATGACGCCCTGGAGTTCCATTCGGCGAAGCTCGACGAGAAGGTCGCGCCAGGGCGGCGCGAGTGATTCGCGCAGGACGATATCGCGGAAGACGACGCCCCAGCGTGCGAGCAGCTGGCGGGCGAACGCAGTAACGTCGCGGCTCGCGCTCTCCTGCTCGAGGAGCGCCCAGCGGCCGGGAGCATTGCGCGGACGGCCGCGTTCTCGGCGGCTCGTCGCCAACCGTCGTCGCGGATCGACCAGCGCTCGCAAGTTATCGAAGCCATCCGCGGTGACGATCCCCGCCGCGACGAGTTCCCAGAGACCGTCCTCGACCTCGCTCCGCAGGCGCCCAGTTGCGCGCACGATGTCTATGAAGAATGAAGCTCCACGGCGCTCGATCGCGGCACGCACGTCGCGCGCGCTCCCCGACAAGGCCGCGCCGTCGCGATGCGGTGCGCCGAACAACCAGCCCGCATCTTCGCGCGCGAAGATCGCGACGGGAGCGACGCGCGTCGGGCGGACACGACGCCGTCTCGGGCCGGCGTCCGCCTCGAACGCGGGATGCGGCGACAAGCGCCCCCATGCGACCTCGCCCGACATGCACAGCTTGTCGAGATACTCCCGACGATAACGCGCGACTCGCCTCGGCAAGACCTCTGTCTCCCAGGCGACGGCAGGGAACTCGAGCCCTTGCAGCTGCTTGATCACTTGAAGCGTCCCTGCGACACCGTGAAGTTGCGTGCCCGGCGCGAGATGCTGCCAGACGTCGATGAAGCGTTCGTGCACCGCAACGCTGACGGGTTCGATCTCGCGTCGCAGCGTCGCGAGCATCGCACGATGGATGCGGGCGAGGACGCGCCGATTGCACCACTCGTCCTTCGTCTCGAGGCCGGGTGTGAACGAACCGCGGAAAACCTGGCCGTGCATCTCGAGCCTGGCGAACGAGTCCTCGATCGCATGAGCCGAAAGCGCGAGCCGATCGGCGAGCGCGGCGGCCGTCGTCGGTCCCGTCGATTCCATCCAGCCTCTGACGACCTGATCCACCGCGTCGGCGTCGCCGGCTCGCGCACCCTCGGCAACGGCGCGCTTTTCGGTGGCGATCCAAAACCAGCGGTCATCGACCGTCGCCTCGGACGCGCGGCCGGCCGCCTCGAGCTGTGCGAACCAGTCGCGCCACTGCGGCTGTGGGGGCAGTACGACGAGCGTCAAGAGCGCGTCGTGGAGCTCGTCGGCGTCGCGGACGGTCGGCCATACCTGATCGGCGACGGCAGCGATGGCCGCGGCGTCGAGCACACCGACCCCGTCAGAGACGTCGATGCGCGTTGTGCTGCGCAGCTGGACCGCGCGAGCGCGACGCTCTTCGAGCGGCGCATCGTCCAAGAACGCGAAAGGATTCGCGTTGAGGATTTCGTGCGAGAACTTCGAGGGTTCCGCCGTTTCGACCGCGATCGTCGCGATCGAACCGTCGGCGATACCGAGCAGCACGGTCTTGAGCCCGTCGAGATCCATCGCCTCGTGTAGGCAATCGTCGACGGTCTCGTTGACGAGCGGGTGATCCGGGATGCGCACTTCCTCTCCGCCGAGGTTCTCCGGACACGCGGCGCGATCGGGGAATACAGCGGCGAGGAGATCGTCCGCACGCATACGCTGGATGTTCGCCGGTACGCGCCGGCCACCGAGAAATCGTTGCAGCGCCAGGAAGCGCTGACCGTTCCAGCGCCAGCGCGCCGCGAACATCGGCGATGGGAGCATCGCCTGCGTCAGGACGTCTTCGACCGTTCCGGCTTTCAAGAACCCGAAGATCGTCGCGAGCGGGAACGCGTGCTGCTCGCTCAGCGAGATGACGATGCCGTTGTCGGTGGCGGCGGCTTGAAGCTCGAGGTTGAACGTCCGGCAGAAGCGTTTGCGAAGGGCGAGACCCCATGCCCGGTTGATGCGTGCTCCGAACGGAGCGTGGACGACGAGCTGCATGCCGCCCGCCTCATCGAAGTATCGCTCGGCGATGACGCGCGCGCACGTCGGCACGGCGCCGAGGATCGCGCGACCATCGTCGATGTAGGCGACGGCTTGTTCGGCGCCGAGGCGGTCAAGACCGCATTCGCGCTGCAGATACTCCGCCGCCGGCGCGGCGCCTTCGTCGTCGATGATCTGCGCGATCCGTTCGCGCAATCGCCCGACCTCTTGAGACAACTCGAGCGTGCGTGCGGGCGCCTCGCCGTTCCAAAACGGTATCGATGGGGGTGCGCCGTGGGCGTCGAAGACGCGGACGCGGCCCTGCTCAACGCGTCTGATCCTCCACGACTGCATGCCGAGAAGGAAGATGTCACCGGCCATGCTTTCGATCGCGAAATCTTCGTCGACGGTGCCGATCTGCGTTTCATCGGGATCCGCTACGACCGAGTACGTCGTGGTATCGGCGATCGCGCCGCCCGACGTGATCGCGGCAAGCCGCGCGCCTCGCCGGCCGCGGACGCGGCCGTTGACGCGATCTCGGTGGAGCAGCGCGCTCGCTCGGCCTCGCGATGTCGAGATCCCGTCGGCGAGCACGCCGACGACGTCGTCGAAGTCCTTGCGCCTCAACGTTTCGTACGCGGACGTCGAGCGCACGAGCTGGAACAACGCGTCCTCATCCCAATCCTGAGCGGCGCACTCCGCGACCAGTTGTTGAGCGAGGATGTCGAGAGCGTTGCGCGAGGGCTCGAGCGTGTCCATCGCGCCCGTGCGGATCGCCTTGACGACGGCAGCGCTCTCGAGGAGCTCGTCGCGCGTCGATGCGATGAGGATCCCCTTCGGTCGCGCCCCGACCCAGTGGCCGGAGCGGCCGATGCGCTGCAGAGCCACCGCGATCGATCTCGCCGAGCCGATCTGGATGACGAGGTCGACCGAGCCGATGTCGATGCCGAGCTCGAGCGAAGCGGTCGCGACGACGGCACGCAGCTCGCCCCGCTTCAGGCGCTGCTCGGTATCGAGCCGGAGATGCCGAGCGAGGCTGCCGTGATGCGGCATGACCGCGCCTTCGCCGAGCCGCTGCGTGAGATGATGCGAGACGCGCTCGGCGAGTCGCCGCGTGCTGACGAATACGAGCGTCGTCCGGTGCTCTTTGACGTGCGCGGCAAGGCGGTCGTAGATATCGGACCACGCTTCGTTGCTCGCGATCGGTCCGAGCTCGTCTTGCGGCACCTCGACTGCGAGGTCCATCTCGCGGCGGTGACCGATGTTGACGATGGCGGCCTCGGAGCTCAAGAAGCGCGCGACCTCGTCCACGGGCTTGACCGTTGCCGACAGGCCGATACGCTGCGGGCGCTTTCCGGTCGTCGCTTCCACGAGCCGGTCGAGCCGTGCGAGCGATAGCGCGAGGTGGGGCCCGCGCTTGTTCGCGATGAGCGCATGTATCTCGTCGACGATGACGGTCGAAACCGTGCGGAAGATCTCGCGCGATCGCGCCGCCGTCAAGAGGATGAAGAGCGACTCGGGCGTCGTGACGAGTATGTGAGGCGGGGTGCCGACCATGCGCGCGCGGTCCTTCACCGGCGTATCGCCGGTCCGCAGCGCGACCGTGATAGGCGCAAGCGGCACGCCGCGCGCGCTCGCGAGCGATCGTATCTCGGCGAGCGGCTGCTGAAGGTTCGCGTGGACGTCGTTGACGAGTGCCTTGAGCGGCGACACGTAGAGCACGTGCGTCTGATCGGTCAGACCGTTGCGCGCCTCACGGAGCAGCCGGTCGATCGCGACCATGAAGGCGGCGAGCGTCTTGCCGGAACCCGTCGGCGCGGAGATGAGGATGTCGCGTCCGGCGTTGATGTGCGGCCAGCCGCCGACCTGCGGCGCCGTCGGCGCGCCGAACCGTCCGTTGAACCATTCTTCGATGAGCGGATCGAACGAGACTTCGGACCGGGTGGCGGGTTCGAGGAGCATCCCAAGTATTTCGATACCGAGCGACGCGTCCCCGCGACGGGCGATGATCGTTCTCGAAAAAGAAGCGGCCGATGCGAGCCGCGCGACGACGAAAAACGGAGTGGTGTTGCCACTCCGTTTCCCGCCTTGAGGAGGTCTTTATAGTATATCTATCGGTTACATCTTACCCGAACAACACGGTAGTTTTGATGAGAATTCGGCATGATTTGCCGCACGGTTTCACCGCTTTTTCATGCGGTTTTCTTCGTCCACCCGCCGACGATCGCGCCGATGATCGCAAAACCGACGACCACGTAGCCCGAGTTGATGAGCCAAAGCATGAGCGGGGTGTGCGCGTAGAGCGCCGTGTTCAAGGTCTGCGTCGCGTAGAGCGCGATGCCCATGAAGAGCGCGAAACTGACGCCCTGCGAAACGCTCAGATCCTCCGGCCGGCGTGACAGCGCGATCGCCGTCGCGTACGACAAGACGAGGCCGAGCACGAACGACTCGATGTAGAGCGCAGGACTGGCAGGCGCCATCGCGCCGCCCATGAGCGACGTCCACAATGAAGTGAAGAGCAATCCGTACCATAGGTAACCGAACAGGAAATAGACGATCGCCGCTACCCAAACAGCGAAATGGTTGACGCGGTCAGGCATATGACCTCCCCACACAAATGGAAATTCGCGCGAGCGATTAGCCGAAGACCGGCTTAGCCACGAGCGCTGTACGCGCACGATGCGCGCTCGACCTTTCGGCGTCGCGAAGACGTCACGGTGAAAATCCGCTGACCGGAAAGCGCCGAGCAGTGTTTAGCGCAGCTTTTTCTCGGCGTAGGCCGCTATGGCCGCGTGTCCAGCGTCATCGGGATGCAGCGAGTCGCTCGACAGCTGCCCGGCGACGTTTTGACTGTCGGTGAAGGAGAAGAGGTCCACGAAATCCGCCTGCGACTGCCTGGCCGCGTCCGCCGCGGCGGCGTTGTCTGCGGACGCCATATCGTGGAACTGGCCGACGCCGGGCACGAGCGGCGTCCGCGCGACGTCGGGCACGCCGAAGACGATGATGTGCGCTTGCGGCCAGCTCGACCGGATCCGGGCGACGGCCGAATGCTCGGTCGTCGAAAACGCGTCGGTCGACGTGCCATGGAAGACGTCGTTGCCGCCGACGCACAGCCAGACGTCGGTCGCGCCTATGCCACGCGCCTCGGCGTCGGGCACTTGCGTGTCGAGCACGTCCGCGACGGTCGAACCGCTGATCGCGAGGTCGTCGAATTCGCTGGACGCGTCGCCGTTCGAGAGCTGAGCGAACATGAGCGCGGCAAATCCGTGATCGGGGGTCGACGCGCCGACGCCCGCCGCCAAGCTGTCGCCGAAGACGATGACGGTCCGATGCGGCGCGGAGTTGTGGACGACCGCCCAGCGATCACCGCCGCAGCCGCCGAGGATCGCGGCAGCGATCGCCACCATAGATGCGAAGCTCGCGCAGTGCCTCATCGGTTGGCCACCTCAGGCGCCAATCGGCTAGACGAGTCGCGGCCCGGATTCGCGTCGGATTCCTCGTCTGCGGCGATGTACGGTCGGCCCTCATGCTTGACCTCTCGCAGCGCCGTGGGCTCTATGCTCGGGGGCAGGGTGCAGCATCGGGGCGGGCCGAATGGCGCGTATAACGTCGCTTCTTACGTGGGGGAGGCTTCAATGCGTATCGCCGGACCGTTGACGAAGATATTCCTCTCTGTGCTGACGTTGGGTGCGCTCATCATCGCGAGTGCGCCTACGAGCACGATCGCCGCGGGCGGGGGCGTCCAGTACGATCAGCTGACGCGCTTCGGCTTGCCCGGTTATCCGACGCCGCTTCCCGACAACTTCGCGGCGAACTTCAAGTCAGCCATAGACGCCGCCGTCGCATTCAACAATCGGCCGTCCGGTCACGGGATCTTCTCGATGCTCGCGAACGCGACCACGATCGCCAAAGAGACGCAGGCGATGATGAAATCCGGGATGCCGATGACGTACTACTACCTCAACGATTGGCAGCGCGAGGACGACCCGGGCAAACAGACTGCGACCATCTTCCGTCCGGATCGCAAACAGATCATACACCTCGACCTCGCGAAGAAGACGTACACGATCGAGGACATGGGCGACCGCACGCCGGCGCCGGAAGCGCCGAAGCCTCCGTCGCAGCCAAACCAACCGGAGCCGTCGCCTCAGCCGGGTACCGCGAAACAAGACGTGACGATCTCATCGAGCGTGCTCGGGCCGAAGACGATCGACGGCGTCTCGACGACCGGCTACAGCTCGGACGTCAAGGTCGTCACGACAGAGGCGACTGGTTCGTGCCAGAACGGCACCTTCGAGGCGAGCGTCGATGACTACGTGTCGAGCATCGTGCCGCCGAACGTGCGCACGAGCGACATCCTCAAGCATGCGATGTCGATTTCGCCGACGATGTATGCGCGGCCAGGAGGGTGCACGCCGACGGTCGCGATGCACAAAGCGGTCGGCGCGACCGCTCCCGAAGACCACCTCTCGCTGTGGGAGATCATGACCTTCAAGGGCGGACAGCAGCCCGATCAGGGGCAGCAAGGCTTTTCGACCTACATCGAGCGCGGCAACGTCAAGATCCTCGGCCCCGGCGACGCGGGACTCTTCGACGTGCCGGCGGGCTTCACGAAGGGATAGCGACGCGAGCGCGATCGATCGGCGGACCCGCGAACTCGAGATCCTCAACGCGATCGCGCAGGCGCTCAACGAGACGAACGACGTGCGCTCGGCGCTCGAGCGTACGCTCGCGCTCGTCACCGACCTCGTCGGCCTTCAGTCGGGCTGGGTGTGGCTGCTCGATCCGGAGACGAACCAGTTCTATAGCGCTGCGAGCTACCGGCTTCCGCCGTACCTTCAAGAACCCATACGCATGTCCGGCTCATGGTGCATCTGCACGGAGGATCTGCGCTCGGGCGAGCTCATGACGAAGAACGTCGATGTCATCGAGTGCAGCAGGCTTAGTCCGGCTGTGCGAGGGCGGGAGACCGCTCTGACGGCTGGGTTACGGTTTCACGCGAGCGTGCCGTTGAGGTTCCAAGACAAGCCGCTCGGCGTCATGAACGTCACCGGTCCGAAGTGGCGCAAGCTGACGAAGGACGAGCTCGGTCTGCTCTCGACGATAGCGCTCCAAGTCGGCGCGATGATCGAACGTGCGCGGTTGGCGGAGTCGCAAGCCCGCCTTGCCCGTGCGGAGGAGCGGACTCGAGTCGCGCGCGAGCTGCACGATACGCTCTTGCAGAGCCTTACGGCGATCGCGCTGCAGCTCGAAGGGGCAAGCCGCGATCGTCACGCAGCGCCCGAACTGCGTGCGAAGCTCGAGCGGTCGATCGAGAGCGCGCGTGCGTCGGCGGCCGATGCGCGGCGCGCGATCGCCGATCTGCGTACGAGCCCATCCGCGGACAAGCCGCTCGCGCAGGCGCTCTCGGCACTCGCGCGCAGCTTCATATCGGAGACGGGCGTTGCTGTCAGAGTCGTCGCGACGCCTGATCTCATCCTCGACCGGCAGACCGAGACCGAGCTTTATCGCATCGCGCAAGAGGCGCTTACGAACATCGGAAAGCATGCGCGGGCGAAGAGCGTGACGTTAACTTTGCGCCGCGTCAAGCAATCGGTCCGTCTCGTCGTCGCGGATGACGGCGTCGGTATGAAATCCGCCAAGCGTGACGGCGACGGACAAGGTTTGCGTGGGATGTCCGAGAGGGCCGCACTCATCCGCGGGTCGCTCGCGGTCACGTCGAGACGCGGCGGTGGAACGACGGTGGCCGTCAGCGTGCCGTTGGACGCGGTCAGATGATCCGCGTCATCATCGTCGACGACCATCCGGTCGTCCGCGACGGCATCGCCTCGGTTCTCGAAACAGAAGCTGATATCGTTGTCGGCGCTTCGGTCGGAAGCGCCGAGGAAATGCTCGACGCGGTCACGCGCGATCGTCCGGACGCCATTCTCCTCGATCTTGCTTTGCCGGGTATAGGCGGCATCGAAGCGATCTCTCGACTCCGCCAAGTGGGGGCACCGCCGGTCGTCATCTTTTCCGCTCACGAAGACGCCGAGGCGATGGTGGAAGCAGTGCGAGCCGGCGCACGGGGTTACGTCGTCAAGGGTTCGACCGGCGCGGAGATCATCGCTGCGATCCGCGAAGTCGCGGCAGGCGGATCGTATTTCCGCGGTGCCGCCGCGAACGCGATCGCTCGCGAGGTGCGCAGCCCGCACGACCCTGACGGCTTGACGCCGCGGGAACGCGAGGTCATCCGTCTCGTGAGCGAAGGACTTTCGAACAAACAGATCGCCCAGCGACTCGGCATCGCCGAACGCACGGCGAAGTTCCATGTCCGGCAGATAATGTCGAAACTTGGTGCGGACAACCGAGCGCAGGCGGTGGCGCTCGCGACCCGTCGCCGTCTCTTGTAGTAGGCCGAGCGAAGCTCGGCTTGTAGCGTTCGAGCTGTAGCGGTCGAGCTTTAGCTCGACCGCCGCGGCCTCGCGGAGTTTGAAGGGAGCGGTCGACCTTCACGGTCGAGCGCCGCGGCCTCGCCTTCGCCTGTCCGAACGGTCAGGCGTTGACTGACCTGGAGCCCGTGGTGAACGCGCCTCCTGCGCGTCATACTCGAAGCATGGACTTCAAAGGAAAGACCGCGCTCGTCACGGGCGCTTCGCGTGGGCTCGGCCTCGCGGTCGCCGATCTGCTCGCCCGCGCCGGCGCGAATCTCGTCATCGCGGCACGCGAGCCTGAGCCGCTCGAACGCGCGAGAGCGCTTCTCGCCGAACATGCAGAGGTCGTCGCCGTCGCTGCCGACGTCTCGGAAGATGCCGAGCGCATCGTCAAATCGGGTACGCGGCGCTTCGGCGCGATCGACATTCTCATCCACAATGCCTCAGAGCTCGGACCGAGCCCGATGCCGGCGCTCTCAGACCTTTCGTGGCAAGACTTGGAGCGGATCCTGCGCGTGAACGTCACCGCGCCACTTCATCTGACACAACTCGTGCTTCCCGGTATGATCGCGCGAGGGTCGGGCACGATCGTCGCTATCTCATCCGACGCCGGCGTCAACGCGTATCCGGGGTGGGGCGGGTACGGCGCGAGCAAGGCGGCACTCGAGCATCTCGCGCGGACGTTCGCGGCGGAACTCGGCGATGACAGCGGCATCCGCGTCCTCGTCATCGATCCGGGCGACATGGATACGCGCATGCACCAGCTCGCGGAACCAGGCGTCGACCTCTCGCATCTCGCGAAACCAGAATCGGTAGCCCCTGCGATCGTCGGTCTTATCGGCGACGATGGTGTGCGCGGTGGCCGCTTCGAAGCGCAAGCGTTGCTCGCCCAGACGGCCCGATAGTAATGGCGCTCAGCTTTCAAATTGTCACGCGTAGCATCGCGCCGTTCGTCGTACCTCCGGAACTCGAGGCGCGCGAACCCGCGGAGATCCGCGGGTGCGGGAGGGATGACGTCCGTCTGCTCGTGACGCGCGGCGAGCACGGCGTCGCGACGCATGCCGAATTCGACGATCTGCCGAAGTTTTTCGAACGCGGCGATCTGCTCGTCATAAACGTCTCGGCGACGGTGCCGTCTGCGCTGAACGCCCGCACCCGCGGCGCCACTCAAGATGAGGCGTTCACACTGAGCATCTCGACGAGGTTGGCTTCGGGTAGGTGCGTCGTCGAGCCGCGACGGCACGAATCAAGACCAGGCGAGATCGTCGAGCTGCCGGGCGGCGCGAGCGCTATACTGCATGCTCCGTATCGCACGTCGCGACGTCTTTGGGAGGCGACGCTCGTCGGCACGGGAGACATCATCGAGTATCTTTTCGCGCACGGGAGACCGATCTCGTACCAGCACATGCGGCGCGAGTGGCCGATCGAGGCCTATCAAACGGTGTATGCGGCTGAGGCGGGCTCGGCGGAGATGCCTTCGGCCGGCCGGCCGTTCACGCACGAGTTCCTGAGCAGGCTCGCGTCGGAGGGTGTCGGCGTCGCGCCGGTCGTGCTCCACTCCGGCGTGAGCAGCCCGGAGCGCGATGAGCCTCCCTACGACGAACAGTTCAAGGTGAGCGAAGAAACGGCAGCTCGCGTACGCATGACACACGCGCGGGGCGGCCGCGTCATCGCAGTCGGCACGACGGTCGTTCGCGCTCTCGAATCCGCGTCGACCGGGCCGTCGCGCGTCGAGGCAGCGAGCGGATGGACCGATTTGATCGTGTCACCCGAGTCGCCGCTGCGCGTCGTCGACGGCATCATCACCGGACTACATGAACCGCGTTCGACGCATCTCGCGATGCTCGAAGCCCTTGCCGGCGCCGAACACGTGGATGCCGCGTATCGAGCGGCGCTTGAGGGCAGCTATCTGTGGCACGAATTCGGCGACTCGCACCTCATCCTACCGTAACGGGAAGGTCGCGGCGGTCGAGATGAATCTCGACCGCTCCCCGTTCCATAAGGCAAGGTCGCGGCGGTCGAGATGAATCTCGACCGCTCCCTTTTTTCCGCGCGAGGCCCCTACATCGCGGTGCCGTTGAACGTCTCCGATTGAAGTTCGTCGAGATCGCGCTTCAGCTCGGCAGCGCGCTGCGCGCCGATGGACTTCGCCGTCTTTGTGATAAGGCGCGGCGGGATGTCGCGGAGGAACGAACGCAGCGCGACGACGCCCGACCGGAAGCTCGCGCCGCTTTCACCCGTGAGTGAGATCATACGCGCTTCGCCGATCGTGCCGAGGAAGTCGAGCGAATCGGCGTCGTGCAATACGATCGCTTCTGGACGAGTGCCGGCGTCGCTGTAGTACATGTGACCGCGCTCTGCGGCTTGCACGGCGGCGATCTTCGACATCGGGAAGCCTGCTGCTCGAAGGACCGCGACGCTTTCCCCGGCGGCAACGACCCCGTGTTCGCCCTTTTTCTGATACGGCGGAAAGGCGGCCATGTCGTGGAGGAATGACGCGGCGAAAAGCACGTCGGTGTCGACTTTGAGGTGGTCGCCTTTGGCAAGCCGCAATGCGACCCGGTAATTGCGTTCGGAATGTTGCCAGCCCCACGCCGGGTGTTTGAATTTCGTCGTCGCAAGATGATAGATCGTGATTTTCCATGGAGCGTCGAGCGGAATGCCCGTCGCCGTCAGCGGCACGGACTTGACGGACGTAAGGGCGGGCGATGCGCTCGTGAAGACGCCGACGAGAGCGCACGACGCGACGAGGATCGCGAGGCTGACGTTGCGCATGAGGCTTATCCTCCGAGAGGTCGGGCAGCGACAAGCGGCGGCCGGACGCGCATCCAACCGTCGTCATTCGTCCGCCGAGCGGTTGCGGCTTTGAGCGCCGGGATCATCGGCGCGGTTTCGAACGCGTCGCGTGCAACGGTGGCCCGCTCTTGCGCCGCTTGTGTAGGATCGTCGAAAAGCGAGCGGATGATGGGCGCGTGGACGTTCGCGGTAGCGGAAATGCAACCGCTCGCGCCGCACTCGAGCGCGCGCTTGAGGAAGCGCTCGCTGCCGACGAGCACGTCGAGGCGGTTGCCAAAACGGTGGCAAAGCGCCTCGATCGACTCGCGATCCGTCGAACTGTCTTTGAGCCCTGCGATTTGGGAGCCGAAGCGCTCGACCAAGGCATCGACGACCGCGGCCGTGATGTCGACCCCAGACAGCTGCGGTATCCTATAGAAGAAGAAGCGCAGACGGTCGTCGGCTACCGCCTCGATTTCCCGCGAGTAAGCGTCGATCGTGCCCTGCTCGGAAACGCCCTTATAATAGAAGGGCGGCAACACGAGGACTCGGCAGCAGCCGTTCGCGATCGCATGCCTTGTCAGCGAAGCGGTATCGCCGGCCGAACAGCATCCGGTGCCGACGATGAGGCGATCCGGCGAGAAGTTCCCGGCGAGGACGCCATCAAGGACGCGCCGGCGTTCGTCGACCGTGAACGAGTTCGCCTCGCCGGTCGTGCCGAACAAGACGACGCCGTGACACCCTTGATCGAGCAGCCACGAGAGATGCGCTTTCATGAGACGGAGGTCCGGGTCGAGCGCGGCGTCGAGCGGAGTCAACGTCGGACACCAGACGCCGGTCGTGACGTGCGCGGTCATCCTCGCCACATCGACGAGAGGAAGAACGCGACGTTCGCCGGCCGCTCGGCGAGGCGTCGCATGAAATACGGGTACCATTGCGAGCCGAACGGCACGGCGAGACGAAGCGGGTGCCCGCGGCTCGCGATGTCCGCCTGGAGTTTCGGCCGAACGCCGTAGAGCATCTGGAACTCATAGGTCCCGTCGCGAACACCTTTGCTTCGGATGAAGTCGATGCTGTGCTCGATGACGGCGTCATCGTGCGTCGCGATCGCCGTAAAGCCGCCGCGCCGTAAGCTCGACTCGATAAGCCGGACGTACGCGTTGTCGACGTCGCGTTTGTGCGGAAACGCGATCTCGGCCGGTTCGAGATACGCGCCTTTGACGAGGCGCAGGTTCGGCGAGAGCTCGAGGAGCGATTCGAGATCCGCAGCGGTGCGATACAGATACGCCTGCAGCACCGTGCCCGTGTTGTGGATGCCGCGAGCTCGAAGGCCTCGATAGATCTCGAGCGTCGCGTCGGTGTGCGCTGATTGTTCCATGTCGATGCGCACGAAGTTGCCGGAGAGCGCGGCGTGACGAGCGACCACCTCGACATTCGACGCCGCGAGGTGGCGGTCGATCCCGAGGCCGAGGTGAGTCAGCTTCAGCGCGACGTTCGCATTCGCGCGAGCATCGGCGAAGCGATCGAGGACGGCTACGTATTCACGCGCGACCGCGACGGCCGCCGCGCGATCGGTCACATCCTCTCCGAGCAGCCCTGCGGCTACGCGCATCCCGGCCGCATTCGTCGATGCGACGACTCGCATGAACTCGTCGAGCGTTTCACCCGCCACGAAGCGGTAGGCTCCGAGCCGCCTTCCGTGTTTGGTGACAAAACGGGCGAGCCCGCGGTTTCCCGCGGCGCTCAGCAACGCTGCGCGCAGCATGGCGCCATGTTCACGACGCCCCAGGTGCGACCTCTTAGGTCAGCTGTGCTTCGCCTCGAGCGATCGACGAGCGGCTGCTGCGCGGCATTCTAACCGCCGACCTGGCGGGCGGTCAGGCCTCGAGTTCGTTCTAGCGCACTGCGCCGCTGTGACGACAGTCAACGTGCCCGCCCGAAATCGCATCGGACCTGCTGTCGGCCAAGTGACTCGAACCACATCGACCGGATCGACGGGCCATAGAGTGCGCCGCCGCATATTGCCGGGGCCTCGTCGCCTCTTATCATGACCGTGATTCATATGTGGGGGCGCCGCCTTATTTGGGCGGCGTGAAGGTCACTGATGCGGGTTCACAGGTCCATCGCGTACGTGGTCATGGGAGTCATTCTCGTGACCATCGTCCTGTTCGTCGGCGGATGCGGCGGCGGCGGGGGGAGCAGCGTCATGGGGCCGGTCTTGATCCCGCTACGGAAGCCGTCGCCGGATCCGAGCGCGACCCCGTCTGCGTCTCCGTCTCCGTCGCCCACCGTTCACCCGTCACCCACCCCTAAGGGCTCGCCTACCCCCTCGCCGTCTCCGACACCGACGACAACGCCGGCGCCGACACCAACGCCGACGGTCTCGCCGTCACCGACGCCGACCTCATCGCCGACGTCGACTCCGGACCCGACCCCGACGCCGACCGACACGCCGACGCCATCGCCAACGCCGACGGACACGCCGACACCAACGCCGACGCCGACCGCGACGCCGACACCTACGCCGACGCCGACCGCGACGCCGACACCTACACCTACGCCGACCCCGACACCGACGCCGACCCCGACACCGACCCCGACACCTACGCCGCGGCCGACACCAACGCCGACGCCGACGCCGACGCCAAGACCGACGCCGACACCGACGCCGACCCCAACCCCGACACCGACGCCCTCACCGACGCCATCGCCGATCGGCATGACGCACGTGCTCACGTGGGATGATCTCGGCGGCGGTGACGGCATCTACGTGAACCCGTGGACCTTGGCGACGCCGTGGCTCAACTATGCGTCGACGACGTTCGCTCTTTCGCCGGACATCAATGCTGCGCTCATCACGCCCGTCATCTACACGAATCCAAACCGGCAAGGGCCCGGCGATCCGATGTACACGAACGACGAGAGCACGTTCGCCCACGATTGCTCGGGGAATCGCATCCAGTCGCTCGGCGTCGGCGTGGGCAAGTACCTCATGGATCCCCACTCGGCCGACCTCGGCACGCTCTGGCACAACTACGTGCAATCGGCAGTCAATAGCGGCGCCGTCTTCGACTACATATTCGAAGACAAAGCGGACACGATCAACAAGACCTCGGCGACGCCGTGCAACTTCAACCAGCAAGACTGGACGAACGCGGCGAACAACTTGAATCTCGCGCTTGGCTGGACGATCATCTACAATTCCTTGGGCGATACTGCCGGGCAACAGATCGCCCCGTCGTTCGCGCTCAACGCCACAAGCGCGGGCGGTATGTCCGAGGACTGCTACGTGACGTATAACAACCCGCCGTATCAGTACGAACCATCTTGGCAGATAAAGGAAGATACGGAGATCGACATGGCCGCCGCCGGCAAGTACTTCGTGTGCGACGGAACCGACTCGGCAAACGCCGCCAACTCCGCCGCGGCGCGGCTCTACTATCTCGCGTCAGCGTTGCTCACGTACGATCCGCACACGACGATCTTCGAAACCGTGTTCACGACGCCGGCGGGGTTCCACGTGCTGCCCGAGACGCAGCTCGTGCCGCTGGCGCCGCTCGTTCCGCAGCCGTCGTCGGTCGACTCGCTGGCCCAACCGGGCGGCGGTTACGGCCGTGAGTACGCGCGATGCTACTATGCGACGTTCTACATCGGGCCGTGCGCGGCGTTCGTCAATCCGGGCAAACCTGGCAAAGACCCGGCCGTGTCGTTCCCATGGGCATCGAAATACCACCACACATTAGCACTTTGGGGAGCGGGCGTGCTCGATGGCGGCACCGCATCGCCGACCGGCAGTGCGCCGCCGTCAAAGATCAACCCAGGAACAGCTGTGGTCGCGTTCCCCTGATCGAAGACGTGGTCCTCAGCCCGATCGAGCGCCTCGGTTAAAAGCCGAGGCGCTATTTTTCTAGGCATCCAAGCGTGCGCACACACGCGTTACGCAAGCGGCGAGCGCATGAAGTGACCCGCTCACAGCGCTGATTTTTTCTTTGAATAGCGGTTTGGCTCGAACCGCATTGGGTAGGAGGCACGCGAGCGAAAATCGCCCCGCGAGCTTTTGTTGTGCGAAAAGCGGTGAGATTTGCGCGATTCGTCCCGTTAGATCGTTCGAGGAAGCAGACGGTCGACTATGTGCATTCCAAAGCAGCGGCGTATCGTCCTTATCCTTTTCGTAATGTTGGTCGCCGGTTGTTCGCAGCGCAGCTCGATAGTGCCGTCGCCCGGAGTCGGCGCAGCGATGGCGCCGGTCCACAGGAACATCCCGGTGCACGTGTTGACGTGGGATAACCTCGGAGGGGGAGACGGCATCATCCTCAATCCGTGGTCCATCGCGACGCCGTGGTTGACGTACGCATCGACCACGTTCGGCGACTCGGCCGCGATCGCCGCCGCGCAGATCATACCCGCCATTTACACGAACCCGAACCGGCAAGGCCCGGGCGATCCGATGTACACGGACGATGAGAGCACGTTCGCCCACGACTGCTCCGGAAATCGCATCCAGTCGCTCGGCGTCGGTGTGGGAAAATTCCTGATGGATCCGCACTCGTCTCACCTGGCCGCCCTCTGGCACGACTACGCGCGTGGCGGGTTTGGCGACGGCGCCGTTTTCACGTACATCTTCGAAGACAAGGCGGACACCATCAACAAGACATCCGCGACGCCCTGCAATTTCGACCAAACGGATTGGACGAATGCGACCAACGAGTTGGATCGGGTGCTCGGCTACACTATCATCTACAATTCTTTAGGCGACACGGCCGGGCAGAACGGGCAGCCTCAGATCGCTCCCTCCATCGCCCTCAACGCGTCGAGCGCCGGCGGCATGTCGGAGGACTGTTACGTCACGATGAACTCGCAGCCGTATCAGCGCGGCTTGGGTTGGGAGGTCAAAGAAGACACCGAGATCGACATGGCGGCAGCGGGGAAATATTTCGTCTGCGACGCGAGCGACCCGAGCCCCGCTATCCAGTCCGATGCCGAGCGGATCTACTACCTCGCCTCGGCGCTGCTCACGTACGATCCGAACACGACGATCTTCGAAACATGCTTCAAGACGGCGATGCGTCTGCACGTCCTACCCGAAACGCAATTGATGCCGACTGCCCCGCTCGTCGCTCAGCCGACGTCGATCGATGGCCTCTACCAGTCGGGCGGCGGCTACGGGCGTGAATACGCGCATTGCTACTACGCCGGCGTCGACCTCGGCGCGTGCGCGGCATTCGTGAATCCGAACAAACCGGGGACGAAGGCAGTGCCGTTCCCGTGGCCTTCGAAATACCTGCACACGCTCGAATTGACCGGAGGCGGCGTGCTCGACGGCGGCACCGCGACGCCGACCGGCGCACCGCCGCCGGCGACGTTCGGTCCGACGACGGCGGCGATCGCCTTCCCATAAAAGCAACGAGGAAAACAGACGAGCCCGGTTGCGACACCGGGCTCGTCCGACTTTCAGGGTCGCGCCGTCACTTGAATGCGACGATTCCAGTCACCGCCGACAACGTTGATGGCGGAGGCGGCCCGTTGACGCTGATCGTTCCTCCGTCCAAGATGCCGCTGCCTTTGATGACGAGCGTGTGGCTATAGCCCGAAAGCGGGAACGGCGCAGACGCACGCTCGTCTGAGTTCACGACCGCGGCGCACGGCCCGACCGAAGCGCCGTTGACGTAACATGCGCGATACTCCCGAGCATAGGCACCGCCCGACGTCCGGAGCGAGTCGATGCTCGAAGGCGTGGCGCTTGTCGGTTCCATCGCGACGAGTGCCACCTCCGGTCCGAGCTTCACGCCGGAGTTGGTCTGCATCGCTTGGTGCACCATCGTCGTGGCCGGATCGAACGTGAGCAGCAGCGACGCCTCCGCATACGTGCGTTGATCGATAAGATCATCCATATTGCCGTTGCCGGGCATCTCCTCGCACATGAAGAGCTTGCCGCGTTTGGACATCTCGATCTGCGTGTTCTCCGTCTGCTGCCAGTACGACCCGAACGTCTTCTCGTCTTGGCTCTTCGTCGAGCTGCCTGTGACGTAACAATCTTCGAACGAACCGCCGAGGACGTTCGACGGCGCGCTGAGCGCGATGGCCGGACTCAGTCCGTAGGTCGCCTCGCGTCCGCGTCCGTTTCTGACGAGGTCGCCGTCACCGAGGCCATTGTAGATGACCTGCATCCCCAACTCGGAAAGCAGCCGGGCGTGCGACCCCTCCCAGCTCGCGGAATCGAAGTGACACGGCATCGCGGAGAGCGAGTTCGTCGACGACGCCGTATCGTCGTAGACCGCGTCGAAATGTCCGCCCGACAAGTTCTGCTGGTTGAAGGCCTTCCATTGGGCGAGGAGCGTCGGCGACGACGGATCCGTGAGATCCTTTTGGCTGCCTTGCTTCAAGATGCGGATGCGCTGATTCGAGCAATCGTGGGCGAACATCGAATCATCGTCCTTATACATAGCATCCTTCGGCGCGACTCGATTCGGATTCGAGTAGAACATCGTTTTCATACCGGCGGCGGCTATAGCGGATGCGTCGCGAGGCTTAGCCATCACCCAGG
Source organism: Candidatus Eremiobacteraceae bacterium (assembly GCA_035710745.1). Taxonomy (NCBI): domain Bacteria; kingdom Bacillati; phylum Vulcanimicrobiota; class Vulcanimicrobiia; order Candidatus Eremiobacterales; family Candidatus Eremiobacteraceae; species Candidatus Eremiobacteraceae bacterium. The sequence continues at coordinate 81,623 of DASTCX010000006.1, forward strand.
TCGCCCACGGCGCGACTTGGTGAGGATCGACGCCCGGCAGACCCCACTGGCGGTCGCTTCTCCCCCAGTCCATATAGGTGATCATGTGCTTCGGCACGGCCTCGGCGCCGGCTGCCACGCCGCTCTGCTGCGAAGCGAGCGACACGAGCAATCCCACGACCGCCAACGCGACGAGCGAGCCCCCGATCCATCTTTTCATCTTCATCCGCTACCTTTCAATTCCGACCGTCATATGTAACGTGACTTCTAGTTGGACGGCGCGCTATAATGGCTTGCACGCAAGGTTTAATCCAATCCTAACCTGCGACCGCGGCGCAAGCGCTCCAAAGGACGGCCTTACGCAAGCGTGAAAACCTTTCGCAATTGCCGCTCGGACGCGGAGAGACGAACATGCTGAGGCGACTCATACCGCTGGCCCTTATCCTCGCGGGGTGCGCGCATCAACCCGGCGCGGTCGTCGCGCCTATTGGGAGCATGGCGACTGCTCACAACGGATCGACCCCTTCGCCCATCCAGCACGTCATCATCATCACGATGGAAAACCGCAGCTTCGACCATCTTTTCGGCACGTTCCCGGGCGCGAACGGCATCCCGACGTCGCCGCCATGCGCTCCAGATCCGGCTTCCGGTCAATGCGTATATCCGTTTCACGATCCCAACCCGTCCAACCACGGCGGCCCGCACGACTCGAAGGCCGAGCAGACCGACCTCGACGGCGGCAAGATGGACGGCTTCATCATGTCGGCCGAGCGCTCGAAATTCAAAGATCCAAACCCCGACGAGGTGATGTCGTATCACACGCAGGCGGACATCCCGACGTACTGGGCCCTCGCGCAGCAATACACCCTGGCCGACAACTTCTTCGCGGCGACGACGTCGTGGAGCAACATGGCGCATCTCTACTTGGTCTCGGCTTGGTCCGCGTCGTGCACGACCGGCCCGCTGACGTGCAAGTCGGACAACGGCGTCTCGTATAAGAACGATCCGACCTACTGGTGGACCGACATCACGTACATCTTGCACAAGCACGGCGTATCGTGGGGATACTTCGTCTATCCGAAGTACGGCGCCGGCATCGGGCCACGATCGGACATGGATGATGATGACGAGGGAGCGTACATTCCGGGTGCATCCTTCGACACGCTTGACGACTGGAATCCACTGCCGGCCTTTCCCGATGTGAAGGAAGACGGCGAGTTCGGGAACATCCAAGACGGCTCGACGTTCGTGGCCGACGCGCAAGCAGGCACGCTTCCCACCGTCTCCTGGGTCATCCCGCCATATCATTCTTCCGACCACCCGACCGTGACGCTCGTCGCCGGCCAAAACTGGGTGCAGCAGCAGATAGATGCCGTCGAGAGCGGGCCCGACTGGTCGTCGAGCGTCATTTTCTTGAACTGGGATGAATGGGGCGGGTTTTACGACCACGTCGTGCCTCCCGTCGTCGACGGGCTCGGATACGGCTTCCGGACGCCGCTCATCATCATCTCGCCGCACGCGAAGACCGGCTACATCGATCATCAGCTTCTCTCGACCGACGCCATCCTGAAGTTCATCGAGGATTCGTATTGCAACGGCGAGAGCATCAACTGGCTCGATGGCCGTCCGGACCGAAGGCCCGATGTGAGGGAACACTATCCCGCTCTTGGCGACCTGCGGAACGACCTGACCAACTAAGCCAAAGCGGCAAGTGTGGGCGCGCCCCAAGCCCGGTCCTGGGCCTTATGTCTCCTTTTACACCATGACGAAGTGAAGGGGCAAATCCCGGACCAATACAACTACAAACAACTGTCGCACTCTGCCGATTCTCCAGCGGCGGCAGCGGCGTTGACGGGGGAGGTCATCATGAATCGATGCGAGGTGAGCATTAGGCTCGCATTGATCGCTTTGCTGCTCGGAGGCTGCTCTTCGGGCACTAGCCAGGTCTTGACGAATTCCGCATCCGCGTATTCGGCTCCGGTGCGCCCCGACTTGGGCCCGTTTGCACTAAGGCTCAACAGTCCGATCACGCATGTCATCGTGATGATCCAGGAAAACCGCTCTTTTGATAATCTATTCAACGGGTTCCCGGGCGCCAACACCGCTCAGTTCGGCCTCATCCACACCGGACAACAAGTGCCCCTAACGCCGATCCCGCTCAGCGGTGGCGAGGACCTCTCGAGCGCTCACAACTCCTTCAACATCGCGTACGACAACGGCAAGATGGACAGCTTCGACCTCGTTCCGAAAGCAGGCAAGGCCGAAGGGCTCTTGCCGTACGTCTACATAACGGAATCATCCGAGCAAGGTTACTGGACGCTCGCGCAATCGTACACGATCGCCGACGACATGTTCTCGTCGCAGCGCGCCCAGTCGTATCCCGCCCATCAATTCCTCATTCGAGCGTCGTCGAGCAACATCATCGGCAACACGGCGCCGGTCATCAACGACGCGTGGGGCTGCGACACGCCGAACCAGACGGCGCCCGCGCTCACGGCTCAAGGGAAATACACGAGAGTTCCGACGTGCTACGACGTCCAGACGCTCGGCGATCTGCTCGACGCGGCCGGCGTATCGTGGAAGTTCTACTCGCCGACCATCGGATTCGGCGGCTTCCAATGGAACGCGTACGACTCGATAAAGCACATCCGCTACGGTTCGGACTGGACGAACGACACGTCGACGCCCGAGTACAACATCTTGAACGACATCGCCACCGGAAATCTCAAGTCGGTATCATGGGTCGTGCCGAACGCGAACAATTCCGACCATGCGCCCGGCAAGACCGGCAGCGGCCCGAACTGGGTGCTTTCGGTGATCGACGCCGTCGGCCAGAGCCAGTACTGGAACAACACCGCGATCTTCGTCACGTGGGATGATTGGGGCGGCTGGTACGATCATGTCACGCCCCCGACGCTCGACATGATCGGGCTCGGCGAGCGCGTGCCGCTCGTCGTCGTCAGTCCGTACGCGAGGGTGGGGTACGTGAGCCATGTACAGCACGAGTTCGGCAGCATCATCCATTTCATCGAGTCGACATACGGATTGCCGAATCTGGGTATGACGGATGTCAGGGCAGACGATCTGTCCGACTGCTTCAACTATAGCCAGCAGCCGACGGTGTTCCAACCGATACCGCACGGCACGTTCGCACCCGACATTCCCGGTCAGGTGGCACCCGATGACGATGACTGATAGAACGTCCCCGCCGCGCTCTCACATAGCGCTGACGCTGACGTTGTCGGCAGCCGCCGCGTTCGCATGCGCGTTGGCGGCGTGCACATCGTCATCCGTTCAACCGCCGGTTCGATCGCACGCGGTATCCGACACGGTGTCGCCGATCAAGCATATCGTCATGATCGACTTGGAGAACCGCAGCTTCGATAGCATGTTCCACGGCTTTCCCGGCGCCGATACGGCGAACACGGGAAAGATGCACGACGGAACGATCGTGACGTTGCAGCCGCTGCCGCTGACGCAGATCAACGATCTCGGTCATTCGCGCAAAGACTTCATCGCGGCGTACGACAACGGCAAGATGGACGGGTTCGATCTCGAAAAGCTCATTCCGGGCACCGGGCAGACCCCGCCCCCGCCGACGTACCCGTATAGCTACACCGATCCGTCGACGATCAAGCCGTATTGGGCCCTTGCTTCGCAGTACACGCTCGCCGACCGTATGTTCCAATCGAATGGCGGGCCGAGCTACCCGTCGCATTTCTATCTCATCGCCGCGCAGACCGATAACATCTTCGGCAATCCGACGCATCCGCCGTGGGGCTGCGACGACCAGCCGAAGACGAAGGTCGCGTACTACAAGAGCCCGGGTGTCGTCGGCTACGAATTCCCGTGCATCGACATGACGACCCTCGCCGACCTTTTGAACGCTGCCGGCATCACGTGGACGTCGTACACGCCGGCTGTCACCGCGTCGTTCGAAGCGTACGAGTCGATCAACCATATCCGATATGGCTCGCAATGGGCGACGAACTTCCCGCTCAACACCCATATCCTGACGGATCCGGGCAAAGGCCAACTCGCGTCGGTGAGCTGGGTGATACCGACGTTCAACGAGTCTGATCACCCGCGCACGAATAAAGACACCGGTCCGAGCTGGGTCGCATCGGTCGTGAACGCGATCGGCGAGAGCCCGTATTGGAACAGCACCGCGATCTTCATCACGTGGGATGATTGGGGCGGTTGGTACGACCATGTCCCTCCACAGCAGCTCGACGCTTTCGGGCTCGGATTCCGGGTGCCGCTCATCGTCGTTTCCCCGTACTCGAAACACGGCTATGTGTCGCACACGAATCATGAGTTCGGGAGCATCGTGAGGTTTACGGAAGAGACTTTCGGGCTCCCGAGCCTCGGCCAGACCGACTCGCGCGCAGACGATCTCTCCGATTGCTTCGACTTCACGCAGTCGCCCGCGCCGTTCGTCCCCATCCAGTCGCAGCTGAACGCGCAGTACTTCCTGCACCAGCCGCCGGACACGACACCGGTCGACGACGACATGGGTACGCCCTAGAGGCCTTTCAGTTCGTCGGCAGCGGCCCGACGCGTTTGCGACGCGGAAACGCAGCATCGATGGCCGCGACCTCCTCAGCGCTCAGCCGGAGGTCGCCGGCTTTTGCGTTCGCGATGACGTGATCTATCTGCGACGCCTTAGGTATCGCGAACACGTTCGGCTGGCGCACGAGAAACGCGAGCGCGACCGAATGCGCGCTCGCGCGATGCTTTCGCCCGATCGCCGATAGTATGCGGCCGCCGCGGGTGCGCGCGTCGAGCGTCGGCAAGCCGAGCGGCGTGTACGCGACGAGCGCGGCCCCGTTCGCTCTGCACCATGGCAATTCGTGTTCCTCGGGCGTCCGCTCGCCGAGATTGTACATCACCTGATCGCAAGCGATGCGCTGCTTCGTAAGATTGAGCGTGGCTTCGCGTAGATCCCACGGGTCGAAGTTGCTGACGCCTATCGAGCGCGCGTTGCCGGCGTCGACCTGCTCTTCGAGCGCACCCATCGTCTCTTCGATCGGCGTGTCGCCCCGCCAGTGGATGAGCAGGCAATCGACGTAGTCGGTTCCGAGGCGCCGGAGCGATGCGGCACACGAGAGGGCGACCCCGCGGCGATCGGCGTGGCTCGGCAGCACCTTCGTGACGATGAACAAGCGCGAGCGACGCACGCCGCGGATCGCCTCGCCCACTATGCGCTCGGATTCGCCGTCGCCGTACATCTCGGCGGTATCGATGTGCGTCATCCCGAGATCGATGCCGCGCCGAAGTGCCTTCGCGACGGGTACCGGCCACGTTCCTTGGCCGATCACCGGCACGCGCGGACCCCGCTTTCCGAACGGCTTTTCGCGCATTGAGGCGCCTCGTTAAGCGGATGCTGATGCTCATCCGCCGCGGTTTCGACGGCGAGCGAGCCGGCCTTCGCGGTTATCGCAGAATTAGTCGTCGAAACCGCATTCGAGAAGGGATGAGAGCGAGATGGCAACTATTTCCATAGTTGCCATGAGAACAAACCCACTATATCGCTATGCGTACGCTATCGGCGTCGTCGCGTCGGTCATCGCCGCCTGCGCGCTTCAAGCGAGTGCATCCGTCGACCGTTCGCACCTCTATCCCGCCGCGCTCGTGTCGGCGCCGCCGGCGTTCGACCCGTCGCTGACCGATCCGGCGTGGTCGTCGGCCGTCACCGCCAACGGCTTCGAGGACATCACGACGCGCCGCCCCGCGCCGCACGACACGACCGCCTACATATTGTACGATCAGACGAACGTCTACGTCGGCTTCAAGGTCGAGCAAAGCGGCGTGCCGATCCATCAGGAGCAGTCGACGAACGACGTCGGCTTCGGACAGGACGACGCGGTCGGCGTTTGCATCGATACGAGCGGCGCCGGCACGCAAGTGTACTGCTTCGAGACGACGCCGCGCGGCGTGCGCTATCAACAGGCGTCGGAATCCGCGCGTTACGCGCCGCCGTGGCGCGCGACCGCTAAGGTCGAAGGCACGAGCTGGACGGCCATGATGGTCATCCCGATGAAAGACCTGCGCGCTCCCGGCGGCAAGAACCGCACGTGGCTGTTCAATTTCATCCGCATCTGCGCCGCGACCGGCGAGCACTATAGTTGGGCGTACGACGGCCTCATGCAGGATGCACAACCGCCGAACTGGCCGATCTTCACCGATGCCCGCTGGTGGCCGTCGCTCACCGGTCTCGACATAGCGGCGACCGCCGGCCGGCCGCAACCGCGAGCGGAGATATACGGGCTCGAGAGCGCCGGGCGCGATCGGAACCAGTTCGTCCAGCCCAACAATAGCGTCGCGCAGCAGAACGCGCGCAACGAGGGCATCGACATCACGTATCCGTTCACGAGCACGATCGCCGCCGTCGGAACGCTCAACCCCGACTTCTCGAACGTCGAGGTCGATCAGCAGACGATCGTGCCGCAAGAGTTCCGGCGCAACCTCTTCGAGTATCGACCGTTCTTCGCGCAGGGCGCGCAATATTTCACGCCCGACCAGCTCGTGCCGGCCGGCGGCTTCGACTCCGCGCCGGATGCGGTGTTCTACAGTCCGAGCATCGGCACGTTCGACCGCGGTGAGAAAGTCGAGGGGACGTTCGGCGCGCAAGCGTTCGGCTTGCTCGAAGTCCGAGGAGTAGAGCCGGACGGTTCGTCGATCGATGACACCGCCTTCGGCTTCGACCACATCCTGCCGAACCGGACGTTCCTGCTCTGGGCGAACGGCGTCCTCGCGCACCACGGCTCATGCCCGACCTTTGACCTTACGCGCTGCGGCAACGACTCGACAGTTGATACCGGTATCGCGGGCCGCAACTTGAGCAGTGGACTTGTGTGGGGCTACAATCAGGCCGTCGAAGATCGCCTTCTCACCTTCGATCCGACCTCGCAATTCTCGTATCTGCGCAACGAATTTCTCGACGTGCACAAGCCGAACTACGAAGTCTTCCAGGGCTATCAGGACATCGGCAGCGGTTACGGTCCGATGGACGGCTTCACGACCATCGACGATTCCCACGGACCGGTCTACATGTTCAACTTCACCGGCACGACGCCGGGGCTGAAATCGTGGACCGGGTTTTTCACCGGCGACCGCTTCGAGACGCACGGCGGCACTGTCCACCAGGCGGATTTCTTCGGCAACCAAGACATCGTGACGAATAAGCTCATCCACGCGAACGTCGGCGTCAACGTGAGCGAGCTCGACGACCCGTTCCTCACGGGAGGTGTCACGCTGCCGTTCAACATCGCCTCTGTCTCGCTCGGCTATCGCGACGGCACGCCGACGCCGTTTGATACGTTCTACGGCGCCGGCAACTTCGGCGGCTTCGTGCCAAACTGCGTGTTGACGCCGACGACGCCGCCATCGAAATGTTTCAAGCCGTTTTATCTGCAGCAGTTCCAGATCTCGTCGACCCATCCCATCGGGAACAAGTTCAGCCTCCAGTGGGCGTACGACGGCACGCACGAGCGCTCGGATGCCATAGGCGTCGACGGTCAGCTGCTGCGCAGCGTCGGCATCGGCGATTCGCTCGGACCGGACACGGAAGTGACGCTCGCATACCGGGCGATCAGCGGGCGCGGCGGCTTTGCGTCCCCGGGCGACAACCTCGCTGCGGCATTTCACACGAAGTTCAAGAACGGCAGCGAGCTGTTCGTCAACTTCGGCACGCCCGCTGCGCCGGTGACGCTCGACCGCCTCATCATCAAGTACCTGCTTCGGATCGGCGGCGGCGCCGGGACCTGACCCGCAAAAATCCTCGATTTTCCGAAGGCTTTCGCGAAACCGTGCATAAGTCACGGGGCTATCTAGCATCGCGCTTCTGATGCGCGCGGTAATCGCGTGAAAGGACAGATATCGTGGCCAAGGGTATGACGAAATCCGAAGTCATCAAGACGCTTGCCGAGAAGACGGACGTCGACCGCAAGACCACCATCCGCTTCATGGACAATCTCGTCGCGCTCGTCGTCAAAGAGGCGAAGCGCAGCGGCGAGTTCCTGATCCCCGGACTTGGCAAGGCCGTGAAGGCGAACCGCAAGGCGCGCATGGGCCGCAATCCGGCGACCGGCGAGGCGATCAAGATCCCGGCGAAGACCGTCGTCAAGTTCCGCCTAGCGAAGGCTTTCAAGGACGCGGTAGTTCCGCCCAAAGCGAAGAAGTAGTACCTCAAACTGTAGAGCTGCCAAGAGGGCCCGGCGATCGTCAAACGTCGATTGTCGGGCTTTGGCGCGCCGCACGGGAACCGCGTTCGAGCAGCGCGAACAGCCCTCGCCCGCCTCAAGATCCACGGAGACGCCCCCATGCTCACAGCACCACCTATCGCTTCAGCTTTCGATCAAATCGAGCCGGCAGAGATGCCGTCGGACGTCGATGAGTCGGCTAGAGCCGAACTCGATCGCATGATCGGCGAGGCCGCGTACTATATCGCCGAACAGCGCGGCTTCGAGCCAGGTCACGAGCTTGACGACTGGCTCGCCGCGGAAGCGCAGATCCACGATCAGCTCGCGGTCCAGCGCTGACGCGTTAAGCCGAACACCTTAGTCACGCGGGCGCTCGGCGTAGCGCCCGTTTCGCTCTCGTGAAGACGTGCGCCGAGGAGATGGCCTTCTCGCGCCAAACGCACGCATACTATGAAAGCAGTTGAGCCTGCCCGGTCGTCCGATCGTTTCGATTGGACGATGGGCGTCTTGTCCGCGCTCCTCATCGCCGGCGTCTTTCAAGACGGTTGGGCGCACAACCACGGCAAAGTCGACGAGAGCTTTTTCACGCCGTGGCATTTCATCTTGTATGGAACGATGGCGCTGAGCGGCATCGTCTTGTTCGTCGTAGGCTTGCGCAATCTCGCGACGCGCCGCGACGCGATGACGGGCGGGCTCTTCGGCGTCGCCGGCCGAGCGGCGATCCGCGATTCCATCCCGGCCGGCTATTGGTCTGCGGTTCTCGGCGTCGTCATCTTCATCGTGGGCGGCGGGCTCGATCTCGTGTGGCACACGATTTTCGGCATCGAAGCGTCGATCGACGCGCTCGTCAGCCCGACGCATCTCTCGCTCGCGCTCGGTGCTGCGCTGGTTTGCAGCGGACCGATACGCTCGGTCGCGTACCGCTACCGCGAGGACGCCGGCGGTTGGTCGCATGTCGGCCCCGCGGCGATCGCGGTCGCGGCTATCCTCGCGCTTGTCGGTTTCTTCACGCAGTACGTGCAGCCGATCGGAGCCGACGCCGTGGTGTCGGTCGTCGAGAAAAACGACGACGCGGGCGTCGTCGACGGCCTCTACGTCATGGATGCGGACGGGGCGCATCAGTCGCGCTTGTTTCCGTCGGTAAGCGACGACGCGTTCGGCCCGGCGGTCTCGCCTGATGGCCATCGCATAGTCTATCGCGTCGCGAGCGGCGATTCACCATCGAGCGATCTGTACGTCGCCTCGGTCGGCGGCTCGGCAACAAAGCCTATCCGCATCACGCATAGCGGCCGTCACGACACGCAACCTGCGTGGTCGCCGCAAGGCGACTGGATCGCATACATCTCCGCGCCGGCGGCGACGTCCGGCGAATTCCAACTCGACGTCGTCCGACCCGACGGCAGCGGCCAACGCATCGTCCTCCATGGCGTGACGACGCTCAACGGACCTGCATGGGCGCCGGACGGCCGCCACATCGCGGTCGGCTCCCGCAACGGCGTGACGGATCAGATCGAAATCGTCGATGCCGGTACGGGCGCAGCCGCGTGGGTCGCGGGTGCGCTGGGCGATTGGCCGTCGTACTCCGCGGATGGAACCGAGATCTATTTCTCGCGTAGCGACGCGGAAGGGAATCCGAGCACGATCGACGCGGCGAGCTTGAGCCAGATGTCACCAGGGTCGACGCGGACGATCGAATCGGGCGGTGCGAATATGTCCGCGGTGGCGCGCGACGGGTCGCGACTGGCGTTCGTGCGCTCGGATCGCGGTACCGATCAGATATTTGTCGCGGGCCAGGACGGTCGCGATCCCGTCGACGTGAGTAAGCTTTCCGGTGTGGACGCGTCGCGACCGGCGTGGGCCGGCAGCCGCATCGTCTTCAACGCGGTCGGCCGTCCGCACCCGTCGTCATCGGACTTTGGTCTGGCGCTCAGCCTATCGGCGATGCTCCTGCAGGCGATCGTGATCTGCGGGTCTTCGCTCATGCTCGTGCGCAGATGGCGGCTGCCGTTCGGTGCCCTGACGCTCGTCCTCACACTTTTCGGCGTCGCGTTGGCGACGCAGAATGACGAATATTTCGCGATACCGGCTGCGCTCGTCGCCGGACTGGCGGGCGATATTTTCGTCGCGTCGCTCGGGGATCGCGCGCGCCACGCGCCGGCGCTCTACGTGCTCGGGTTCGGCATGCCGTTCGTCTTGACCGCGGGGTACGTCGTCGCGGTCGCGCTCGCGCACGGGCTCGGATGGCCGCCGAACCTTGCGATCGGCTCGCCGTTCATCGCCGGATTCGCGGGCCTGCTCGTCGCGTTCGCGTACGACTCGCCGCTGCGCTGGGATGGCGCGGCATGAACGTCCTCATCATCGGCGGATCGAATTTCCTCGGGCCGCACGTGATCGATGCCCTTTTGCGTCGGGACCACCGCGTGACCGCGTTCAACCGCGGCCGCAACCCCTCGCAGTCGAGGCCCGGCGTCGAGCACGTCGTCGGCGATCGAGCGACGGATCTCGAGCGGCTGCGCGGCAGGAAGTTCGATGCGGTGGTCGACACGTGCGGCTATTTCCCTCGCATCGTCGCCTTGTCGGTGGAGATGCTCGCGCCTGCGATAGCATCGTACGTCTTCGTCTCATCGATAAGCGTGTACGTCGATCCGATAGAGCCGCCGCGCGACGAGAAGTCCGAGTTGGCGACTATTGCAGATCCGACGATCGAGGAGATCACGCCGGAGAGCTACGGGCCCCTGAAGGCGCTGTGCGAAAAAGCGGTCATCGACGGCGCGGACGGTCGCGCGCTCGTCGTGCGGCCGGGACTCATCGTCGGTCCGCTCGATCCGACGGATCGTTTCACGTATTGGCCGCACAGAGCGGCGCTCGGCGGCGAGATGCTCGTGCCGGGCGAGCCCGGTCACAACATCTCGTTCATCGACGTGCGCGATCTCGCCGAGTTCATCGCGGGCTCGGTCGAACGTGGAACGTCGGGCGTATTCAACGCGTCCGGAGATACAACGAAGTCGACGATGGGAGATCTCATCGAGTCGTGCTTGCGACTATCCGACACGCGGACGAAGGCGACGTGGGTCGACGAGCAGTTCGTCAAGGCGGAAGAGATCGCGCCCTGGTCCGAGTTGCCGGCCTGGATCCCGACGGGTGAAGACACGCTCATGTGGGCGAGCTCGGCGAAAGCCGTCGCGGCCGGACTGGCGTACCGGCCGCTCGACGAAACCGTGCGCGCAACGCTGGAGTACACGCGTGCGAAGGGCCTCGATCGCGCGCTCAAATCCGGGCTGACGCGCGACCGCGAAGCCGAGCTGCTCGCGCGCTGGCACAATCGCGAAGAGAAGGCTATGTAGCGGTCGAGCTTCAGCTCGACCGGAGACGGCCTTCCAGCCGAGTGTATGGAGCGGTCGACCTTTACGGTCGACCGCAGATGACCTTGCAGTGGTAAGTCCGCGGCGGTCGAGCTGAAGCTCGACCGCTACGGCCACTGCTCGCCTGGAACCATGAGTGGTCGATGGCGAAGGGTGAAAAAGGCCTGCGCCGTGAGCTTGAAAGACGCGCGGCGACGGCCAAAACGCCGCAGTAATACTCCTTGACGACTGCATCCGGAAGTGGTACGCTCTGTTCAACCTAATAATTTAGGTGAAAGGACGGACGAGTGGCTCGCAAGGCGTCAGTGACGCTCACCGAGGTAGAGCAGCGCTTGATGGAAGTGTTGTGGGCGAAGGGTCGTGCCAGCGTCGCGGAAGTTCTCGTCGGCCTGTCGCAACGGCCGAAGCCCGCATTCAACACCGTCCAGACGATGCTGCGCATACTCGAGCAGAAGGGCTACATCCGCCATGACGAAGTCGGGCGCGGTTTCGTCTACTATCCGGTGGTCGACAAGGCGTCTGCCTCGAAGGCCGCCGTCAAACAGCTCCTAACACGGTTCTTCAACGATTCCGCCGGCCAACTCGCGGTCAACCTCCTCAGCGAGGCAGATCTGTCGAATGAGGATATCTCAAAGGTCGAGCGGATGATCGCGGAGGCGAAGCGCCGATGATCACGCTACCACACGCCGCGTGGGCTATCGTCAATTCCATCTGGCAAGGCGCCGTCATCGCGGCCATCGCCTGGACCGCGCTTCGGCTCGCACGGCGTGCGAGCGCGGCCGTGCGCTACTATGTCTGGGCAGCGGTGCTCGTCGCCGCGCTCGTCCTGCCGATCATCAACCTCTTCGCGCCGGAGCGGATCATCACGATCGCGCCCGAGGTCGCAAAGCAAGCACAAGATGTGCCGACCCAGCCGAGTGCCGTCCACGCGAGTGTGTCCGTTGCGCCTGCACCTCGGCAAACGGTGACTCACGCCGATCTCGCGACAACGAACGCGATCGCCGTACATCCCAAACCGTCGTACGTCATCGCACATCCGACGCAGACGCTCACGAAAGTCCGGCAGACCTCCGCTACGCCACTGGCTGCGATCGCATCAGTCCGCGCAGATCTGAGCCGCGCGATTTCCGACGTCGACCTTGCCGCGATCGCCGCCGGCCAATGGCTGCAGGCGCGGATCGTTTTCGCATTCGGATTGTGGCTCGCGATCGGGGCACTGCAGTTCGCCCGTCTCGGTTGGGGCCTCTACCGGCTTTCCACGATCAAACGCGGACTGGTCCGCCTGGACGATCCGGCGGTCGATGCGATGCGCCGATCCGTGTCGCGGCCAGTCGCGGTCGCGAAATCGGACGAAGTCGGGTCGCCGTGCGTCATCGGCTACGCGCATCCCGTCATCGCGCTGCCGTCGTCGCTCGTCCGAACCCTCGACGAAGCAGACCTCCATAGAGTGCTGGCTCACGAGCTGGGCCACGTGCGTCGCTTCGACGATTGGGCGAACCTCGTCCAGCAATGCATCCGCGCCGCGCTGTTCTTCAATCCGATAGTGCACGTCGCGTGCCGCGCGCTCGACGTGAACCGCGAGATCGCGTGCGACGACCTCGTCGCCGCAGGCCACGCGGACCGCATCGAGTACGCGAAGTGCCTCACCGAGATCGCGCGCCGCGGCGCGTACGTCGAGCATCTCGTGCCGGCAGCCGGTTTCTTCCCGGATCGCGGCCAGATCGTCGTACGCATCGAACAGCTCCTCGACCGCGATCACGCGGGTTCCGCGCGCGTCGGCGTCGTGCCGGCCGCAAGCGCGATCGCGGTCATCATCGCGGTCGCCGCCCTCGCGGCGCATCAGCTGCCCGCGCTCGCGATATCCACACCGCCGGCTCCCAAGCCGCCCGTGTCTGCGCCGGCATCCGCCTGGGCAGAGCTCGACAAGGCGCGCAGCGCCGAGGCCGCGGCGCTCTACCAGTCGGCGAACAAGGAGCCGTCGTTTGCCGCCGAGGATGTCGCGGCGCTCGCGCAAGCTCAGGCGGCGCTCGCCGTGGCGCACCTCAACTTGACGCGCGTCAGCGCACACGCGACGAGTGCGGTTCTCGCCGAAGAACCCAAGATAGCGATGGCGATGGCGCGATCGAGAATCGCGATCGCGCCGCATATCGCGGCGGCGATGGCCCGATCGCTCTCGATGGTCCGACCGCAGATCGCGCTCGCCCCGCGCATCGCGATGATGGCAGCACAGTCGCAGTTGGGGCTCGCCCCGAAGGCCCCGCAGTCATCGTCGGAAGAGGACTTCCTCGACGCCCTTGCCGCGGCCGGCTACTCGCATCTATCGGTCGACGACCTGATCGCGATCCGCAACTCCGGCGTCACAAGCTCGTATCTCCGGGCGCTCAAGCAATACGGCGTCTTGCCGATGCCGGCGCACACGCTCATCGCGCTCGCCGACTCCGGCGTGAGCGCCGCTACGATCGCTTCGATGGCCGCCGCGGGCTATGCCGGGCTCAAAGCCGAGGACCTCATCTCGCTTCAGAACTCGGGGGCGACTCTCGCACTCGTACAATCGGCGAAGGCGTCGCTTCGGCCGGCCCCGTCGGTGCAGGACCTCGTCGCTCTTGCGAACGCGGGCGTCACGCCCGAATACATCGACGCGCTCGCCAAAAGCGGCTACGCGAAGCTCAGCGCTGCATCGATCGTCAAGCTGCAGAACGCGGGCGTCTCGTCGTCATACCTCATCGATCTGGCAAAGCTCGGCCACGTGGGGATGAGCGTCGATTCGCTCATCGCGCTTGCGAACGCCGGCGTATCGCCGGACTACATCCACGCCCTCGCCGGCCTCGGTTACTCGGGAGTATCGACCGACGATCTCATCCGGATGATGAACGCGGGCGTGACCCCCGACCTCATCAAGCGGCTGCGCGCACACGGCTTCAGCGAAACGCTTTCGGTCGACGAGCTCATCAAGCTCGCGAACAACGGCTTCTAAGATGCCAAAGAACGTGTGGCGCACGGCCACGATAGCCGCCTGCGGAGGTCTCGCATGCCTCGCGTTGGCCCCTTTCGCAGCTCTTCGGACGGCGCGCGCCGACGACGCCTCGAGTACGTACGCTGGCACGTGGCGCCTCAACTACCTCCAACAGGATCAAGTCGATTTCGAGCTCGCGTATCGCAGCGGCGGGTCGACGTGGGATGAAGGGCACACGGTCGCATTTTCGCAGTCCGGCATAACGGGCATGACGCTCGACCAAGTCGAGCACTCGCGCGGCGACGCCCACTTCACGGTCACCCGCGATGCCGGCACGTTCGATTGCCGTGGCTACTTCGAAAGCGGCACCGGGTCCGGCATCTTCAACTTCGTGCCGAACGAGTCGTTCGCCGACGGTCTCGCTGGGCGGGGCATCGGCCGGCCTTACATCGGCGAACAGTTCCGGCTTGCGTTCTCGAACGTATCGCTCGCGTACGTCGATCAGCTAAGATCCGCGGGCGTCGCCGGCCTGACCACCGACGGCCTCGTCCGCCTCGCCGACCACGACGTCACGGCCCCGTTCGTCGCAGCGCTGCATTCGGGCGGCATCCACACGCCCTCGGTCGATGATCTCGTCCGGCTGCGCGATCACGACGTCGATCCGCGCCTCGTCTCGGGCTTCGTCGCAGACGGCTACCATCCGAGCGCGGACGATCTCGTGCAACTGCGCGATCACGACGTGAGCATCGACTTCGTCAATGCAGTGCGCCAGTCGGGGTACTCGCCCTCGGTCGGCGATCTCGTGCAGCTGCGCGACCACGATGTCGATGCCGCGTTCGCCGCCGGTATGCACAAACTCGGCTACCGTCTCGTCGCGGGCGATCTCGTCCGCTTGCGCGACCACGACGTCAATCTCGATTACGTCACGGGGCTGAAAGAGCTCGGTTACGTCCCCACCACCGACGATCTCGTGCGGCTCCGCGACCATGGCGTCGATCTCGAATTCGTCTCGCGCCTCCAGGCGCACGGTTACCACCCGTCGGTCGACGACCTCATCCGTCTCCACGACAGCGGCATCTGATGGCGACAAACGAAGGGCGGCCCTAGGGGGCGTCGAAGCGCGGCGCATGATGCGCTTCATACTCTCGACGGCTGCGTCCGCGCTGGCCGTCTTTTTATTGACTTCGACAGCCGTGGCTGCGGAAGCGACGCCGGCACCGCACGCGAAAGCGACCGCGCCGCCACCTTTCGGGTCGCTGCAGTGGCGTTCGATCGGTCCCGCGATCTCCGGCGGACGCGCGACATCGGTCGCCGGCACCGACGACGATCCGTTCCTCTATTTCGTCGGCACGGCCGGCGGCGGCGTCTACCGGACGAAAGACGGCGGCGCTCACTGGGATGACGTGTGGGGCGACGAGCCCGTCGGGCCGATCGGCGCCGTTTCGATAGCGCCGCACCATCGCGATGTCATCTGGGTGGGCACCGGAGAGTCGAACCCGCGCAACGACGTGTCGTACGGCGACGGCGTCTACGTGTCGACCGACGGCGGCGACTCGTGGATGCACCGCGGCCTCGAGCACAGCGCGGCGATCGCCCGCATCCTCGTCGATCCGCACGATCCGAACGTCGCGCTCGTCGCCGCTCAGGGCGACCCGTTCGCCAACGATTCCGAGCGAGGCGTCTACCGGACGACCGACGGCGGCAAGACCTGGACGAAGACGCTCTACGTCGGGCCGCGCAGCGGCGCATCGGAGCTCGCATGGAACGCGGATCGGCCGGCCGTCGTCTTCGCCGGCATCTGGGAGTACCGGCGAACGGGTTGGAGCGGTGACAGCGGCGGAGCGCAGGACGGACTCTACCGCTCGACCGACGGCGGCAAGACGTGGGCGAAGCTGAGCGGGCACGGTCTGCCGAGCGGCTCGCTCGGCAAGGTCGGCGTCGCGGTCGCGGCGAGCGACCCGAATCGTGTCTATGCGATAATCGAGAGCCGCGAGGGCCTGCTCTGGCGCTCGGACGACGGCGGCGACACGTGGCACTACGTCACCTCGAACACGCTGCTCGATCAGCGCCCGTTCTACTATTCGCATCTGTACGTCGACCCGACCGATCCGAACCACTTGCTCGCCGTCTCGGTGAATCTCGCGGAAAGCCGCGACGGCGGGAAGACGTGGAAGAACAACGCGCACGCGATCCACGGCGACCATCACGACATCTGGTGGGCCGCCGACGGCCGCCGCGTCATCAACGCGAACGACGGCGGCGCGGCGATCTCGATCGACGGCGGTTCGTCGTGGGAGTGGCGCGACAACTATGCGTCCGCGCAGACATATCGCGTCGGTTACGACAACCGCATCCCGTACGACGTCTGCGTCGGCCTGCAAGACAACGGCGGGTGGTGCGGGATGTCGACCTCGTCGACAGGCGCGATCGTCGACCGCGATTGGACAAACGTCGGCGGCGGCGACGCGACGTGGGTCGTGCCCGATCCTGCGGACGACCGGTACGTCTGGGTGGCGTCCGGCGGCGGCAACAACGGCGGCGAGCTAGGCATCTACGACCGCACCACAGCACAGTATCGCGACGTATCGCCGTACGATCGCGATACGAACGCGATCGGCACCGCCGGGCTTCCGTATCGCTTCAACTGGGAGTCACCGGTCGCGTTCTCGCCGTCCGATCCGCACGTCGCGTATTTCGGCGGCAACGTCGTGTGGCGCTCCACCGATCGCGGTGCGCACTGGACGCCGATCTCCCCCGATCTGACGCTCGATGACAAATCGCACGAGCAAGCGACGGGCGGCATCACGCACGACGTGACGGGTGCCGAGGTCTTCGACACGATACTCTATATCGCGCCGTCGAAGGTCGATCCACGCGTCATGTGGGTCGGTACCGACGACGGGCTCGTCCAGTTGACGCGCGACACCGGCAAGCATTGGTCGAACGTCACGATGCGCGGCGTCGGTCCCTACGGACGTGTCGCGACGATCGAGCCGTCATCGAAGAGCGCGGCGGCCGCGTACGCGATCGTCGATCGTCACTACGCCGGCGACCGCGCTCCCTACATCTTCGCGACGCAAGACTACGGCAAGACGTGGCGATCGGTCGTCGATGGGTTGCCGCCGGATCAGTTCGTCCGGACCGTGCGCGAGGATCCGCGCAACCCTGACGTTCTCTACGCGGGGCTCGAGCAGAGCGTCTGGGTCTCGCTCGACCGCGGACGAAAGTGGCAGCCGTTCCAGCTCGGCCTGCCCGCCACGTCCGTGCGCGACTTGCGGATCCAGCCGCGCGAGAACGATCTCATCGCGGCGACGCACGGCGCGGCAGTGTGGATACTCGATGATCTGACGCCGGTCGAACAGCTCGCGCGCGCGAAAAGCGCGGGGACGTACCTCTTTCCGCTGCGTAACGTCTACTGGATACTGACGGAAGCTCAGGGAAATCCGAACGGCGGTCCCAGCTCGTTCTCGGGCGATGCCGGCCCGGCCGGCGGCTTGCCGATCTCGTACTACATCCACTCAGGGACGAAAGGGCCCGCTTCGATCGACGTCATCGACGCGGCGGGTCGAGTCGTCCGCCGTTTCTCCGGAACGCATCAAGAGGGCGGCAAGAAAGTGCCGGACGTTCCGACCGACACCGGCATCAACCGGATCGTGTGGGATCTGACGTCGGATCCTCCGACGTCGTGGTTCGCGGCGCCGCGCTGGAACCGAGATGCGATCGGCTCGCCGCCCGTCGCGCCGGGTACGTACGACGTCGTCCTGCATGTCGGCGGTCACGCGTTCTCGCGGCCGGTCACCGTGCTCGAGGATCCGCGCGCGCCGTGGAGCGCGGCGGACGCGAAGGCTTCGCGCGAGACGCTCGTCGACATCGTCAGCCGGATGTCGGCGGTCGACGACATGCTCAACGCGCTCGACCGGCTGGACGGCGATCTCGCTGACCGCACGAAGCGGGCGGCATCGAACGCGCAGCTTCTTGCGATGCTGGCGACGACGCACCGGGATGCGTCCGGCGTACGCGCAGAGCTCACGTCGAGCCCGACGAACGATCAGGACGACGACTTTCTGCCGGACATGCTGCGCGAACGCCTTCAGGCGCTGTATTTCCAGCTGTCGGGGGAGCAGTACGCGCCGACAACCTCAGCGCTGCGGGAGCTCGACGCTCTCGGAGGCATGCAGGCGGATGCGTCATCGAGGTACCGCAAGCTCGTAGACGACGATGTCGCGGCGCTCAACTCGGCTCTGAAGACGGCGGGGTATCCGCCCGTTCGCTGACGCTATCACGCAGAACAGCGAAAGCCGAGAGGTCCGTCCAGCACTACGAATGTAGTCGTCGGCTTCACGTATCATCTTGGATGGAGATGCTTTGAGACACACAGCACTCGCCGTGGCGCTTGCGACGTTGTTGTCGGCGACCGCAGCAAACGCAGATCAAGCCGCCGGCGCTTCGGGCGATAAAACGCCGCCCGCTTCGCCGCCGCCGGCATCATCGGATGCGATCACCCATCATACGGTCGTCGTCGACGGCAAGACGCTGCCGTACAGCGCGACTGCGGGCACGATAACGCTCAAGGATTCCAAGGGCAACCCGACGGCGCGGATGTTCTACGTCGGCTATACGCTCGACGGCGTATCGGATAAAGCGACTCGGCCGGTCACATTCCTCTACAACGGCGGCCCCGGCTCCTCGACGATCTGGCTGCGCATGGGATCGTTCGGACCGAAGCGCGTCGTCGTCGGCGACGGCGAGCCGACGGCCGGTCCGCCGTTCCAACTCGTCGACAATCAGTACAGCCTGCTCGACAAGACCGATCTCGTCTTCGTCGACGCGGTCGGCACGGGATTTAGCCGTATCATCAAGGCCGATCCGAAAGACTTCTACGGCGTCGATCCGGACATCCGGGCGTTCGGTCAGTTCGTGCAGACGTACATCACGCAGAACGACCGTTGGAACTCGCCCAAGTTCCTCTTCGGAGAGAGCTACGGCACGCCGCGCACGTGCGGACTCGTCGATCTCCTTTGGAACGACGGCATCCAGGTGAACGGCATCATCTTGCTGTCGTCGGTCATCAACTTCGAAGAATTCGTCGGCGGCGACGGCAACGACGAGCAGTTCATCGAGTACCTGCCGACCGAAGCGGCGATCGCGTGGTATCACCACAAGGTGCCGAACCGGCCGAACGATATCGCGACGTTCCTCGGTCCCGTCAAACAGTTCGCCATGGGCGAGTACAAAGACGTGCTCTACGAGGGCGCGTGGGCCTCGAGCGCGGCACGCGAAGACGTAGTGCGCAAGCTGCACGCATATACGGGCTTGAGCGAGCAGTTCATCCGCGACGCGAACCTGCGCGTCCAGCCCGGCGAGTTCGAAAAGCAGCTGCTCCACACGAGCGGCAAAATAACGGGGCGTCTCGACGGGCGCTTCCTCGGCTACGACGAGACGCCGACGGGTGAGTTCCCGGACTACGATCCTGCGAACTCGTCGTTCTCGGGTGCATACGTCGCTGCGTTCAACGCATACGTGCGCGACGAGCTCGACTATCACACGGACCTCAATTATTTTCCGACGAACTACCCGGAGGTCGGCAACAACTGGGATATCGACCATAAGTTCAACGGCAACGACTTTCCGCTCGCGGATCTCATGCCGGACCTCGCCGACGCGATGTCGCAGAACCCACACCTCAAGGTGTTCTCGGCGAACGGTTACTACGACATGGCGACGCCGTTCTTCGGCACCGACTATCTGCTCGCGCACCTGCCGATCAACCCGACGCTGGAGAAGAACATCCGCTACGGCTACTACGAGTCCGGCCATATGGTGTATCTGCACGTGCCGGCGCTCGCCTCGTTCAAGAGCGACCTCGCGTCGTTCTACGACTGGGCCCGCTAACCGCGATTTCGGTAGTCCAAGACGAAAACGTAGCGGTCGAGCTTTAGTGTAGTGTCTACGGACCTTCGCTACACGTAAAATTAGGGTAAAGCGAGAGCCTTCCTGAAAGGTGTTTGTGCTTAGCAACCGCCTTCAGGAGGGCTCTTCATGTATTGTACCACGAACTCGACCCGCGGCGAACTGCGTCAAAAGATGATCGACCTGCACCGCGCCGGCATTACCGTCACGACGATCAGCGAGCGCCTGCGGGTCGCTCGCACGACGGTCTACCGCTGGCTCCAGCGGGAGAGCCGCGAAAGCCGATCGCCCATCCCGCGTTATCAGCCGCGCAAGACGCCGGCGATCGTCGAGGAGTTGGTCCGCCAGGTGCGCGAGGAGACCGGCGGCGGCCCGTGGCTCATTGGCATCCGGCTCACGATGCCGACATCGACCGTCTACAAGATCCTGTGCCGGCTTGGGATCAACCGGCTCGCCAAGCCGATGCCGCCCGCGGCACCCCACCGCTACGAGTACGCCCGTCCAGGCGAGCTCGTCCACGTCGACGTCAAGAAACTCGGCACAAAAGGCCTCGTTCCGCTGCCGCGCAGTATCCGGTCGCAGATCGGCCACCAGTGCTTGCACGTCATGCTCGACGATTGCTCGCGTTGGGTCTTCTGCGCGATCTATCCCGACGAGAGCGCCGCGTCATGCGCTGAGTTCCTCGAGCGTGGCATCGCGCAGTTCGCGTCGCTGGGCGCGACCGTCGAGCGCGTCCTCACCGACAACGGATCGGGATACACCAGCGAGCGTTGGCGCAACACGTGCGAGTTGCTCGGCGTGCGCCACGCGCGGACCCGACCGCACCATCCCCAAACCAACGGGAAGGTCGAGCGCTGGCACCGGACACTCATGCACGAGGCGATCAAGGATGCCCGGGTGCTGCCCAGCTTGCAGGCGCGCGAGACGATCATCTACAACTTCGCGAACTTCTACAACACCCAGCGACCGCACAAAGCGCTCAACGGGAAGGCACCCCTGCACAAGCTCGCGCAGGCTCGCAAAGTGTAGCGTAGCTGTGTAGACCCTACACTAAAGCTCGACCGACGCGGTTTCGCAGATTTCGGCTACGCCTTGAGTAGCTGGCTATAGACCTCGAGGTACAGCTTCGCGGATCGAGGCCAACTGAAGTCTTTCTGCATGCCGCGCAGCTGCATCGCGCGCCAGGCGTGCGGGTCGGCGAAAGTCGTGCGCGCGCGTTTGATCGCCTTCGCGAGCGCTGCCGGCGTCGCTTCGGCAAAAGAGAAGCCGGTGACGCCGTCATCGACCGTATCGGCAAGGCCGCCAACACGATGGACGATCGGCGGCGTGCCGTAGCGCAAACTGTACATCTGGTTGAGCCCGCACGGCTCGAAGCGCGACGGCATGACGAATGCGTCGGCTCCTGCCTCGATCCGATGCGAAAGGGGTTCGTCAAACCCCGTGCGGACGCCGACCTGTCCGGGATGGCGTCGTGCAGCATCGACCCACGCGCGTTCGAGTCCTCGATCACCGGATCCAAGCAGGACGATCTGCGTCCTCGCGTCTAGAACCGCCGGCAGTGCGCGCATCAGAAGATCGAGCCCCTTTTGCGTCGTCAGGCGCGAGACGCTGCCGATCACAAACGCGTCGGCTCGCTCCTCCAGTTTGAGCTCGCGCTGCAGCGCTGTCTTGCACACCCTCTTGCCGTCGAGCGACATCGAGTCGTAGCGCGCCGCGATGTGCGCGTCGGTTGTGGGATTCCAGCGCACGTAGTCGGCACCGTTGAGGATGCCGCTGAGATGTGCAGACCGTTCGGACAGTAGCCCGTCGAGGCCGGCGCCGAAATCGCGCGTCTGTATCTCACGCGCGTAGGTCGGGCTCACGGTCGTGATGCGATCGGCGTACGAGATGCCCGCCTTCATGAGCGAGACGTCGCCGTAGAACTCGACTCCATGGATCCCGAAGGCTTGGAGCGGCAAACCGAGTTCGGCGAACGCCGCGCGCGGCAGCAGCCCCAAGAAGGTCAGGTTATGGATGGTGAAGACAGTCGGCGGGCGGCCTTCTCTTCTGGTCGCGAGCAGGGCGACGGCAAGGCCCGTCTGCCAATCGTTCGCGTGGAGCAGCTGCGGCGACCAACCGATCGGACTCGAGGCGCTCGCCACGATCGATGCGACCTTCGAGAGCATCGCGAAGCGGATCGAATTGTCGGGCCAATCGGCGCCCGATCCGTCGACGTAGAGGCTGCCATCGCGATCGAAGAGCGCCGGGCTATCGACGAGAAGCACGGGGATGTCGGTGTCCGGCGTTCGCGCGGCGACGATGAAAACGCCGTCTGTGCCGGGCACTGCGACAGGCCGCGCGTGCTTCACGGCACGCTCGCGGACGCCGCGATACATCGGGAGCATGACGCGCACATCGGCGCCGAGTGCTCGTAGGGCGGCGGGCAGCGCGGCAGAGACGTCGCCAAGTCCACCGGTGTGCGCCAGCGGGTACATTTCGCTCGTCACGAAGAGGACGCGCGGCGTCGCCATCAGCTAGATGCTAGGCCGCGGCGGTCGAGATAAATCTCGACCGCTCCCAAAGTAGAATTGGTGAGGTCGCGGCGGTCGAGATAAATCTCGACCGCTCCCAAAGTGGAATTGGTGAAGTCGCGGCGGTCGAGCTAAAGCTCGGCCGCTACAATTCACGTGTGCGAATGCCGGAGTCATGTGAAGCGCTCGGGGATCAGGATGACGCCGGCGAGCGGCGGCGCGAGCACGTACATCGAGTGCGGGCGCCCGAGATGCGGCTCGTCGCTCGTCTCGACCGCGCCGCCGTTGCCGAGATTCGATCCGCCGTAGAGCGCGGAATCGCCATTGAATATCTCGAGATAGCGGCCGCCTTCGGGCACGCCGATATGGTACGCGTAGCGCGGCACCGGCGTGAAGTTCAAGATGACGACGACGAACTGGCCGCCGCCGTGCCGGATGAACGTCAGCACCGAGGCATCGGCGTCGTTGCAGTCGATCCAGTCGAAGCCCGAGTGCTCGAAGTCCCGGGCATACAACGCCGGCAGCGATGAATACAAGCTGTTGAGATCCTTGACAGCCGCGCGGATGCCGGCGTGCCACGGCACGTCGAGCAGCGACCACGCGAGCTCGCGCGTCGCTTTCCATTCCTCGCCCTGGCCGAACTCGCCGCCCATGAACAGCAGCTTCTTGCCCGGATGCGTCGCCTGGTAAGTCAGCAGTAAGCGAAGGTTGGCGAACTTGCGCCAAGGATCGCCGGGCATCTTATCGAGCAGCGAGTGCTTGCCGTGGACGACTTCGTCGTGCGACAGTGGAAGCACGAAGTTTTCCGTATATGCGTAGAGCTGGCTGAACGTGAGCATATCGTGATGGTAGCGCCGATGGATCGGGTCGTCTTCCATATATCGTAGCGTGTCGTTCATCCAGCCCATGTTCCACTTGAGCGAGAATCCGAGTCCGCCGAGATACGTCGGGCGCGACACCATCGGCCATGCCGTCGACTCCTCAGCGATCGTCAACGCGCCGGGATGCCGTTCGTGGACGAGCACGTTCAGCTCGCGCAGGAACTCGATCGCGTCAAGATTCTCTCGGCCACCGTGCCGGTTGGGCACCCACTCGCCTTCTTTGCGCGAGTAGTCGAGGTAGAGCATCGACGCGACGGCGTCGACGCGCAGTCCGTCGACATGGAATTCGTCGAGCCAGCACAGCGCGCTCGACAACAAGAAGCCGCGTACTTCATTACGCCCGTAGTTGAAGATGAGCGTGCCCCAATCGGGATGCGAGCCGAGCCGCGGATCCTCGTGCTCGAAGAGCGGCGTGCCGTCGTAGCGCGCGAGCGCCCAATCATCGCGCGGAAAATGCGCCGGCACCCAATCGACGATGACGCCGATCCCTTCGGCATGCATCCGATCGACGAACGCACGAAAATCATCGGGCGAGCCGAAACGACTCGTCGGGGCGAAATAGCCAGTCGTCTGATAACCCCACGATTCGTCCAACGGGTGCTCGCTGACCGGCATCAGCTCGACATGCGTGAAGCCAAGGTCGCGCGCATAGTTCGCGAGCACGCCGGCGGTCTCGCGATAGCCATAGTACGACCCGTCGCCGTGCCGCCGCCACGACCCGAGGTGGACCTCGTAGCACGAGATCGGTTTGTGCAGCCAGTCCCAATGGAGGCGCGACGTCATCCACGCGCCGTCCGTCCAGCGGTGCGTGCTCGGCGCGACGACGACCGACGCCGTTCCGGGCCGATGCTCGTACCCACGCGCGAACGGATCGGACTTGACGATGACGCCGCCGGTCTGCCGATTTCGAAACTCGAATTTGTACACGGCGCCCGCTGCGACGCCGGGGACGAACAACTCCCAGACACCTGACGAGCCCCGGCTGCGCATCGGATGGCGCCGCCCATCCCAGCCGTTGAAATCGCCGACGACGCTCGCGCGCTCCGCATTCGGCGCCCATGTCGTGAACGCGACGCCGTCCACGCCGTCGATCGTCGTCAGTTGCGCGCCGAAAACCCGATACGCCTCGAGCAGCTTGCCCTCGCCGAACAGATGAAGATCGAAATCGGAGATGATCGGTCCGAAGCAATACGGATCGAAGTCGTCGTGCCGGATGCCGTCGCGCTCCCAAAAGATGCGATACGGGCCGGGCAGCTGAGTCGGCGAATGCAGGGTGAACAGCGCGGTCGATCCGACGCGCTCCATCAGTTGCAAACCATCGGGCGTCTCGACGGATGCGCGCTGAGCCTCGGGCAGAAACGCGCGGATCTCCCAACCGCCGTTCTCCGCGTGTTGACCGAGGATCCCGAACGGGTCGTGACTGCGCGATTCGATGAGCGCGGTGACGCGCGCGTCTGCTAAGAGCTCCATGCTTTAAGAGGCGATTTCTCCGCGGCGTCACGCCCTACCCGCGAGGGCTGACCGCGGCGGTCCGGTCGAGCTAAAGCTCGACCGCTACAAGCTCGACCGCTACAGCCATGGAAGCTGACGAGAGGGCCGATTCTCCCGGGTCGTTGAAAGCACGGAAACGATGCTGTCGGCACCGGAACAATCCCGCTACGTCAGTCTGCTGACGAAGAGCACGCTGGCGCTCATCCTCGCCGGCGGCAGAGGCGCACGCCTGCGCCAGCTCACCGACTGGCGCGCCAAACCCGCCGTGCCCTTCGGCGGCAAGTTCCGCATCATCGACTTCCCGCTTTCGAATTGCATCAATTCGGGCATCCGCCGCATCGGCGTCGTCACGCAGTACAAGGCGCACAGCCTCATGCGCCACATCCAGCGCGGCTGGGGCTTTTTGCGCGGCGAGTTCAACGAGTTCGTCGAATTGCTCCCCGCGTCGCAGCGCGTCGAAGAAACCCTCTGGTATCAAGGTACGGCCGACTCGATCTACCAGAACCTCGACATCATCCGCGCACACTCGCCGGAACGGGTGCTCGTGCTCGCGGGCGATCAGGTCTACAAGATGGACTACGGCCAGATGCTCGCTCAGCATGCGGCGCAGGGTTCAGACGTGACCGTCGGCTGCATCGAGGTGCCGCTCGAGCGCGCGTCGGCGTTCGGCGTCATGGCAGTCGACCACGACGATCTCATCATCGCGTTCGCCGAGAAACCGGACGAGCCGACGCCGATCCCCGGCGACCCGACGCGTGCGCTCGCAAGCATGGGCATCTATGTCTTCGACACGGGCTTCCTCATCGATCAGCTCGTGCGCGACGCCGACGATCCTGCGTCGACGCACGACTTCGGCCGCGATATCATCCCGCACGTCGTCGCGAATCATCGCGCGCACGCACATCGGTTGTCTGCGAGCTGCATCCGCGATTCCGAAGACACGGAGCCGTACTGGCGCGACGTCGGAACGGTCGATGCCTATTGGGAGGCGAACCTCGAGCTGACAAAGGTGACGCCGGCGCTCAATCTCTACGATGCCGACTGGCCGATCTGGACGTACCAAGAACAAGTGCCGCCGGCGAAGTTCGTCTTCGACGACCCCGACCGGCGCGGCACGGCCGTCGACTCGCTCGTGTCTGGCGGCACGATCGTTTCCGGCGCGACTGTCGAACGCTCGATGCTGTTCACGAACATATTCGTCCACTCGTACTCGTCGATCCAAGATTCGGTCATCCTGCCCGACGTCTCGGTCGGACGGCGCTGCCGTTTAAAACGCGCCGTCATCGACAAGGGCTGCATGCTTCCCGAAGACCTCGTCGTCGGCGAGGACCCCGACGCGGACGCGAAGCGTTTCCACCGCACTGAAGGCGGTGTCACCCTCATCACGCCGGAGATGCTCGGCCAGCCGCTCCACTTCGGCCGCTCGTGAGCGGCGCGTGAGCGAGGCGAGACCGCTCGACGTCGTCCTCTGCTGGCACATGCACCAGCCGCAGTATCGCCGCGCGTCGAGCCGCGAGTTCCAACTGCCGTGGACGTATCTCCACGCGATCAAAGACTACGCCGACATGGCGTGGCACCTCGAGCAGAACCGAGACGCGCGAGCCGTCGTCAATCTCACGCCCATTCTCCTCGATCAGATCGACGACTACGCCGGCCAATTCGCGCGGCGTGCGTTTCGCGATCCGCTCTTGCGCGCGCTCGCCGATCCGGAAAGCGTGCCGTCGGGCGATTTGGCCGGTCTCATCGAGGCGTGCTTTCGCGCGAACGCCGAGCGGATGATCCGAAGGCATGCACCGTATCAGCGGCTGCGCGACGCATACGACTCGGCGCTCACGGGCGGCTTTCACGGCTATCTGTCGACGCGCTTCCTGACGGACGTCTGCGTCTGGTACCATCTGGCGTGGCTCGGCGAGTCGATAGCCCGAGAGGATGCGCGCGCGATACGCCTTCGAGAGAAGGCGGCCGACTTCGATGAGACCGATCGAACCGAACTCATCGATCTCATGGGCGAGATCGTGCGAGGCATCGTCGCCAGATACAAAGCGCTCGCCTCCAACGGCCGCGTCGAGCTCTCGACGTCGCCCTACACGCATCCGATACTGCCGCTCCTCATCGACTTCATCGTCGCTCGCGAAAGCCAGCCGGACGCGCCCCTTCCGGAAGCGCCGTCCTATCCAGGCGGCGTCGCGCGGGCGCAAGCCCACGTGGAAGCCGCGATCGCGACCCACGGCGCCCGGTTCGCCAAACGGCCTGCGGGCTGCTGGCCGTCCGAAGGCGCCGTGTCGAAGGCTGCGCTCTCGCTGTTGGCTTCGAACGGATTTGCCTGGTGCGCGTCGTGCGAAACCGTCCTCGTGCGCTCGCTCGGCGCGGCCGCCGCGGACCTGCCGCCGCGCGAAGCATCCTTATACAAGCCGTATCTCGTCGCCGACGCGCGCGGCCGCGGTATCGCGATGTTCTTCCGCGACGTGCGCCTTTCCGATCTCATCGGTTTCCGCTATGCCGATTGGCACGCCGACGACGCGGTCGCGAATCTCGTCGGCGAGCTCGAGGGGATCGCGCGATCGACCGCCGAGCAAGAAGCGCCGATCGTCTCGATCATCCTCGACGGCGAAAACGCGTGGGAGCACTACCCGGAGAACGGGTTTTATTTCTTATCCGGCCTCTATCGCGCGCTGAGCTCGCATGCGTCGCTGCGCCTGACGACCTTCAGCGAGCATCTCATGCGGAACCCGCCGACTTCAAAGCTCGACACGCTAGTCGCGGGCAGCTGGGTGTACGGCACGCTCTCGACGTGGATCGGCGAGGATGCGAAGAACCGCGCTTGGGATCTGCTCGTCGCCGCGAAGACCGATTTCGACCGAGCGGTCGCCGCGGGCTCGCTCGGCGGCGAACGCCTCGTTCTCGCCGAAGCCCAGTTGAAGGTCTGTGAAGGCTCCGACTGGTTCTGGTGGTTTGGCGATGAAAATCCTGCGCAGACCGTGAGCGACTACGATCGGCTGTTCCGCGATCATATCGCCGATCTCTATAAGCTCATGGGTGTGGAAGCGCCGGCGACCGTTGGCGCGGTGATCGGCGTCGGCGCGGGATCGCCCGAGCACGGCGGCTCGATGCGCGCGAATCCGCCGACGGCGACGGACGGCATCCGTCCGTGAGCGAAACCGTCAAGCTGCTGTTCGGCGTCCACGCGCATCAGCCCGCGGGCAACTTCCCGAAAGTCGTGCGCGACGCGTGCGACCGCTGCTACAGCCCGTTCTTCGAGGTGCTCGAACGACACCCGGAGTTCAAGTTCGCGATGCACGTGAGCGGCTGGCTGCTCGACTTCCTGACGCGTGAGTTCCCCGACGATGTCAGGCGCCTTCGGACGATGATCGCGCGCGGTCAGCTCGAGGTCTTCGGCGGCGGCGATACCGAGCCGATCCTCGCATCGCTTTCGGAAACGGATCGCCGCGGGCAGATCGGCGCGATGAACGAACGCGTGAAGCGCACGTTCGACGTACGGCCGCGAGGCGCATGGCTCGCCGAGCGAGTGTGGGAAGCGACCGTCGTACCGTCGCTCGTCAACCGCGGCATCCGCTATGTCGCCGTCGACGACTTCCATTTCTTGTGCGCGGGCCAAGAACCTCAATCGCTTCATGGCTACTTCTCGACCGAAGAAGGCGGCAAGCGGCTCGATCTGTTCCCGATCTCGGAGACGTTGCGCTACCGGATCCCATTCGCGCCGGTGAGCGACACCATCGCGTACATCGAAAGCCTTCCGGCGACCGGCGCCGCGATCTATTTCGACGACATCGAGAAGTTCGGCATCTGGCCCGAGACGCACGAGTGGGTGTACGGGCGTCGATGGCTCGAGGAGTTCATCGCCTCGGTCGTGCGCTCGCCGAAGATCGAGACGATGCGTTACGCCGAGTTCCATAAAGCCTATACCAACCGCGGCGTCGTTTATCTGCCGACGGTCTCGTACGCCGAGATGGGTGCCTGGACGTTGCCGCCGCGTGGTGCACAACGGTTCTCGCAGCTCGTCGAACGCGCCAAGAACGAGGGGACGATCGATGCGGACAAGCCGCTGATCCGCGGCGGCCACTGGCGCAACTTCTTCAGCCGATATCCCGAATCCAATTGGATGCACAAGCGCGTCGCGCAGGCATCGCGCCGCTTTCACGCGCTGCCGGCGTCGAAAAAGCGCGACACGATGCTCCACGACCTGCACCTCGCGCAGGCGAACGATGCCTACTGGCACGGTTTGTTCGGCGGTATCTACCTGCCGCATCTGCGGCGTCAGGTCTACTCGTCGCTCGCGCGGCTCGAAGCGAAACTCGACCGCGTCGCTCCCCGGGCGCCGGTCGAGGTGGCCGATATCGATCTCGACGGCCGCGACGAGGTCGTTCTCGCGAACCGCTCGATGATCGCGATCGTCCGCCCGCACGTCGACGGTTGCGTCTGCGAGCTCACCCACTACAAGCTCGCCCACAACTTCGCCGACGCGTTCGCGCGGCGCGCCGAACTCTACCACGACCGCATGCGGTCCGGCGAGGTCCACGGCTCCTCGGGCGGACCGGCGTCGATCCACGACCGGGTCGCCTTTCGGATGCAGATAGGCGAAGATGAGCTCGCGATCGACGCGGAGCCCCGCGCGATGTTCGTCGACCACTGGTCGCCGGCCGAGGGCGCCGGCGCGCGCGCGGCGTATGGACAACTCGGATCGCGAGCTTCTCGGCTCGTGATGGCCGGTTTGGCGGGCACGTTGGCCGTCGACAAGCATGTCGAACTCGACGGCGACGACATGCTCGTCGGCTACACGCTAGCGGCGGGGGATTCCGGCACGTCGCGCAACGGCACGTGGACGGTTTCGCTCGACGTCGCGATGCCGAGTTGCGATGGGCCCGGGGGGACGTACGTCGTGGACGGTATCAAGAGCGGAGGGTTTGACGGTGTCGTCGAGCGCGATGACGTCAAAGCCGTCGAGCTGCGCGATTCCGAACTCGGGGGAGCGCTCGAAGTCGAAGTCTCGCCCGCCGCGCGGATCGACGCGCGGCCGTTATACACAGCGTCGCAATCGGAAGCGGGTTTCGAGAGGATCATGCAGACCGCGACGATCCGCATTTCGTGGCCGGTTTCGATACCCGAAGGTGAAAGCGTGACGCTCGGCGTCAGGTTGGGGGTGAAGAAATGGTAGCTCGAGTCTTGCGATCGCTTCCGTATCTTTGTCTCGCGGCGTTCGCGCTCGTCGCGCCGGCGGCTGCGTCGCCGATGGCGGTCCCGCCCCATTATTCGTTCGTCCACCATCAGGTGTCGACGACGAACGCGAACGCACAGTCGGCGTTCGATGAAGGGCTGACGCTGCTCTACAGTTTCAACCGCCTAGCTGCGCGCGATGCGTTCATGCGTGCGGCGAACGCCGATTCAAATCTCGCGATGGCGTATTGGGGGATCGCCGAGTCGTACGGTCCGAACGTCAACGTGCCGATCGACGAAGCGGGCGAGAAGGCGGCGTCGGACGCGATCGCGCACGCGAAATCCTTGCTCGCCGGAGCGTCCGAAGAAGAAGCGGCGTACGTAGCCGCGCTCTCGGTCCGCTACACGACCTCGCCGCGCCCGAACTACAACGCGCTCGCCCGGGCGTACGAGCACGCGATGTCCGATCTCTCGCATAAGTATCCCGACGATCTCGACGCTGCGACGCTCTTCGCCGAGAGCGAGATGGATCTCCACGCATGGGCGTGGTTCGCCACGTCCGGCCAGCCCGCCGACGGCACGAACGAGATCATCGCGACCCTCGAAAGCGTGCTCGCTCGCGATCCGATGCACATCGGGGCGAACCACTACTACATCCACGCGACCGAGGAGTCGAAGACGCCCGATCGCGCACTGCTATCCGCGCAACGCCTCGGCACGTTCACCTTCGAGCCCGCGGCCGCGCATCTCGTCCACATGCCCGCGCACACGTTCATGCGCACCGGCTACTACGATCAAGCCGCGGCCGTCAACGTGCGCGCGACGGAGCACGACCGGATGTATCTGGCCACCGAGATGGACCCCGAAGCGTCCGGTTACTACGGCCACAACCTATACTTCCTGGCGAGCGCGTACGAAATGGAAGGCGATTTCGCGGGCGCAAGAGCAGCAGCGGCTCAGGCCGACGGTAAGGACGCCGGCAGCATCACGCTCTACGCGCTATGCCGTTTCTCGCGTTGGCACGACATCCTGAACTTGCCGGCTTCGAAGGGTACGCCGCCGTCCTACGACCCGCTGCGCACGCCGCTGTGGCACTTCGCTCGCGGCATGGCGTACGCCGGCACCGGCGACAACGCGGCCGCGCAGAAGGAGCTGCAAACGCTCGGCGATCTCAACCGGTCGATGAACGTCGCTCCGGTCACCGGTTTCAACAACGGCTCGAAGCAGATACTCGGAATGGCGCTCGATGTGCTCGGTGCGAAGATCGACCGGGCAGCAGGCCGGAATACGGACGCGGCAGCGCTGCTCGTCCGCGCGGTTCGCATCCAAGACGGACTGCTTTACATCGAACCGCCGGATTGGTACTTCCCGGTACGCGAGTCGCTCGGCGCGGCGCTCTTGAAGGCGGGCGATGCGAACGGCGCCGAGCGGACGTTCCGCGACGACCTCGTGCGCAACCCGCGCAATCCGCGCTCGCTATTCGGACTGGAGAAGGCCTTGGAGGCCGAGGGCGACACGACCGATGCGGCGTGGGTGCAGCGCGAGTTCGCGGCGGCGTGGCGCAACGCCGACACGCAGCTCTCGATCGACGATCTCTGAGCGTGAGCCCCGCTCCCGACTTCACCTTCGTCACGTACGACGGTCTGCCCGACCTCGATCCCGATGACCGGCTTGCGGTCGATGCGCTGGCAAAACGCGGCCTTCGGGCGCAGCCGGCCGTGTGGAACGACCCATCGGTCGATTGGGCTCGGGCCGGAACCTGCATCATACGGTCGACCTGGGACTATCATCTCGACTATGGCGGGTTTCTCGCATGGACCGACAGGGTCGCGGCCGTCGCGCCGCTATGGAATCCGCCGGACATCGTCCGCTGGAATTCGAACAAGCGCTATCTCGAAGAGATCGAGCGCCGTGGAGCGCCGATCGTCCCCACGGCCTGGCTTCGTTCCGGCGAGCCCGTCGATATCGCAGCCTTCTTGGGCGACCGCGGCTGGGGACGCGCGGTCATCAAACCGGTCGTCGGTCTGGCGACGCGCAACGTGCTGATGGTCGAGCCTTCCCCCGATGGCCTGGCGCGCGCGCAAGCGCACGCCGAGATGCTGCTCGCCGAGCAAGACGTCATGGTCCAGCCGTTTTTGGAGTCGGTCGAGCGCTACGGCGAGCGGGCGCTCGTGTTCATCGACGGTGAGTACTCGCACGCCGCGCGGAAGATCGCCTTTCAGCCGCTGGCAGTTGCGGGCGAAGCGGGTGAGACGCCGGTCGTCGCCGAGCCGGATGAGATCGCGGTCGCGAAAAAAGTCGCTGGGATGGTGGAAGGCGCGCTCTACGGCCGCGTCGACCTCGTTCGCGATGCCGAGGGAAAACCGATCGTCATCGAGTTGGAGCTCGTCGAGCCGTCTCTATTCTTGAGCCTCCATCCACCGGCTGCTGAGCGCTTCGCATCGGCCCTGGCGAAGGTCTTAACGCGCTGAACTTCGGCCTCATATGGCACCAAGGTCCGTGTCGAGAATCGAAAAGCTCGACTCAACTCGAATGGGCTGATATACTTCCAGAACGAGGTTTTTTATGTCTCATCCTCTCGGCAATCATATCATAAAGCGTGTAGTAGTTCTGGTGTCGCTGATCGCCGCCGGGTTTTTGACCGCCTGCTCCAGCTCTTCGACGTCTGCTGTCGTGCAAGCCCTTACGCACGGGCACAACGCGCGTATCTCGCGCGTCGGCAGTTCGCCCACGGCAACGTACACTATCATTTACACATTCAAAGGCGGAGCGGATGGCGTGGCTCCTATGGCGCAGCTCCTCGACATCAACGGCACGCTGTTCGGAACCACCTCTGGCGGCGGCAGCAACTTCGATGGCACGGTCTACAGCATCACCACAGGCGGGGCGGAGAAAGTCCTCTACACATTCGGCTCGAAAGCGAACGACGGCGAGCTCCCGCTCGGAGGTTTGATCGACGTCAACGGAGCGCTCTTCGGGGTGACGGACGAATCGACGAACGCAACGACCGATTGCGGTGCGATCTACAAAGTGACGGCGGCCGGCGTCGAATCGGTCAAGTACCTCTTCAAGAACCATCCTGACGGTTGCGGGCCGATGGGCCAACTCGTCAAGCTCAATACCGAGATGTACGGCACGACGTCGGCCGGCGGGGACAGCCGTGGCGACGGCGTCATCTACCAAGCGACGACGGGAGGGACCGAAAAAGTAGACTACACGTTCACCGGCCAGCCCGACGGATCGCAGCCAGAGGCTGGACTGACCAACGCGTCGGGTACGATGTACGGCACCACCTCGAGTGGCGGCACGAACAACGCGGGAACGATCTTCAGTTTCAGCCCGGCGGGCGGGGAGCACATCGTCCATAGTTTTGGCAGCACGTCGGACGGGGCGCTGCCGTTCGGCGGCCTCCTCGACGTCAACGGCACGCTCTATGGAACGACCGAGCGCGGCGGAACGCACACCGTGGGAACGGTGTTCAGCTTCACGCCGTCCACCGGCACCGAAAAGGTCGTCTACAATTTCGGCAAGAGTTCGACGGACGCTGCGACGCCGTCCGGTGATCTCGTCGTCCTCAACGGCGTTCTGTATGGAACGACGCGGTTCGGCGGCGCGAGCAGCGACGGCACTATCTACAGCGTCACAAAGGCGGGCAGAGAAGCCGTCCTGCATTCGTTCCCGTCGATGCCGGGCGACGGAGGCGATCCGGTCGCCGGTCTCGTCAATGTCGGTGGGACGTTGGTCGGCACCACATCAGTCGGCGGCTCGGCCAGCCGCGGTATGGCGTACACGCTAGTCCCTTAGGCGAAGGCCGCGGCGGTCGAGATAAATCTCGACCGCTCCCCTTCTCTACCATTCGATGTCATAGATACAGCATGAGGCCGGTTTCGAACGGGTGGGTCAGCGCCTCGTGATATGGATACGCGCGGATCTCGTAGGTCAGCAAGCCGCAATACTTCGGCCGAAGATCGAGCCGATAGCGTTGCTCGCCGTTCTCCGGCGCGCCATGCGGTGTGAAGCGCAAGACCTCACGATCGCCGATCGCGAGCGGCGCGTTCGGCAAGCTTGCCAAGCACTCGATGCGGACGTCGGATGCTTCAAGCTCGTTGAGCGCGACGGCCACCTCGAGCATGACCGCCGACCCGAACGATTCGGACTCGCCCGCCTCGTCCGTCCGCCGCACGCGCACCCCCGACCACGCATCGCGGACGCGCTGCTTCCATATCGCGAGATCTGAAGCGGCGGCGAAACCGCCCGCGGCGAGCCGTACGGCTTGACGCGACGCCGGCTCGTACAAGCGCGACAGATAGTGCTCCATCATGCGTCCGGCCGAGAAGCGCGGCAATAGCGTCTGCATCGATCGCTTCGAACGCAGCACCCAATCGTTCGAATACTCGTGGACGTCGCGATGGTAGTAGAGCGGGATGACTTCGTCGCCGAGAATGTCGTAGAGACTACCCG
This sequence comes from Candidatus Eremiobacteraceae bacterium, assembly GCA_035710745.1. NCBI lineage: Bacteria > Bacillati > Vulcanimicrobiota > Vulcanimicrobiia > Candidatus Eremiobacterales > Candidatus Eremiobacteraceae > Candidatus Eremiobacteraceae bacterium. The sequence continues at coordinate 116,546 of DASTCX010000006.1, forward strand.
CCTCCTCGGCGTTGCGTCGCTCTTGGTCCGGCACCGCGGCGAACGGTTTGATCGCCCAACCGTTGGTGCCGTCGAAACCCTCACCCCACCAGCCGTCGAGCACGCTCAAGTTGAGGACGCCGTTCATCCCCGCTTTTTGGCCGGATGTGCCGCTCGCTTCGAGCGGATATTCCGGCGTGTTGAGCCAGACGTCGACGCCGCTCGTGAGCCGGCGCGCGAGCGCAAGATCGTAGCCTTCGATGAGCAGCACGCGCCCCTGGAACTCCGGCATCTTCGAGTACGCGTGAATAGCGCGCATGAGATCCTGTGCCGGTTGATCGGCCGGATGCGCCTTGCCCGCGAAGACGAAGACGATCGGGCGCGAGTCGTCGGAGACGATCGCGCGAAGCCGCTCGAGATCGTGGAACAACAGCGTCGCGCGCTTGTACGTCGCGAACCTGCGCGCGAACCCAACGGTGAGGATGTTCGGATCGCGAGGATCGAGGAAGCGCGCCATGCGCGCGATCTCGCCGCCGCTGGATCCGTTGCGCTCCCACTGATGCGTGAGCCGCGTGCGGATCGTCTCGAGCATGCGGCTCTTGAGTGTCTGCCGCACGCTCCAGAAGAGATGCTCGGGTATCGAGTCGACGCGTCCCCAGAAGTCCTCGGCGGTGAGATGTGAGCGCCACTCGCCGCCGAAGACCGCGTCGAAGACGTCGACCCACTCGCGCGCGAGAAACGTCGCGACGTGAACGCCGTTCGTCACGTACGAGATCGGATTCTCTTCGGGCGGGATCTGCGGCCACATCGACGCGAGAAGCCTCGACGACACGCCTTGATGGATGCGGCTCACGGCGTTGTGCAGCCGCGATCCGCGCACGGCGAGCGCCGTCAGGTTGAAGCCGTCGCCGTTGTCGGGCTTGTCGCCGAGCGCCATGAACGAGTCGAGCGTCAGGCCCATCTGCTCGTACGACTTCGCGAAGAAACGCTCGATCATGTCGCTCGAGAACACGTCGTGGCCGGCCCGAACGGCCGTATGCGTCGTGAAGACGGTCGCGCCGGCGCACGCTTCGAGCGCCGCCGGAAATTCGACGCCGGCCTGCGTCATCTCGCGGCAGCGTTCGATGATCGAGAACGCCGCATGCCCTTCGTTGACGTGCCACACCGTCGGCGACACGCCGACCGCGCGCAACGCTCGGACGCCGCCGACGCCGAGGACGATCTCCTGTTTGATGCGATTTGTCTGATCGCCGCCGTAGAGCTGGTAGGTGATCGCGCGATCGTCGGCCTCGTTCTCGGGAAGATCGCTGTCGAGGAAATAGAGCTTGATGCGGCCGGCTTGCGCTTCCCAGATGCGAAGCGCGACATCGCGTCCGTCTATCTCGAGCCGGACGCGCAGTTCGCCGCCGCCTGGCGAGAGCGCCGGCGAGAAAGGCAGATCGCGGAAGTCGGTCTGCTTGTAGGTCGCGATCTGATTGCCCTCGGCGTCGATCGTCTGCTCGAAGTAGCCCTGCCGATAGAGCAAACCGACGCCGACGAAGTCGAGGCCGAGATCGCTCGCCGCCTTGCAGTGATCGCCGGCGAGGATGCCGAGGCCGCCGGAATAGATCTGGATGCTCTCGTGAAAGCCGAACTCGGCCGAGAAGTAGGCGATGAGCGTGCCTTTGGTGAGCTCGGTCGCCGTGCGGCGCGATTGGCTTTGATACGTGTCGTAGCGCGACAGCGTGCGATCGTAGGCGTCGAGATAGACGGGATCCTCGGCGGCGTGCGCGAGCTTGCGCTGATCGACGCGCCGCAAAAAGACCTTCGGGTTGTGGCCGCATGCATCCCAAAGGCTGCGGTCCAACCGCGAGAAGAGCGTTCGCGTGTTGCGATCCCAGCTGTAGCGCAGGTCGCATGACAACTCCGCCAGCCGTTCTAACCTCGCGGGAATGGCAGGGCGGATCTCGATCGTAAAGCGCTGCATCGCGTTAGCATTTGTGCCCGCCCGACGGTCGTACCTTGCGATTGCGACCACGTTTGGCCCGTTCCGGTAGGCTGCGGCGCGCGCTCGGTATAACACTTGCGGCCATGCGCGGGATGATACTCGCCGGCGGCAAGTCCACCAGGCTGTACCCATTGACGCTCGACTTGCCGAAGCCGCTCGTGCCGGTCTTAGACCGGCCGGTCGTCGATCACATCATCGACTACCTCGCGAGCCATGGCGTCGACGACGTCGTCATCAACGTCCACTATTTCGCGGAGCAGATCGAGGCGTACATCGGCGACGGATCGCGCTGGGGCGTCGCGATGACGTATCTGCGCGAAAAGGAGCTCATGGGCAGCGCCGGCGCCGTGAAGCAAGTCGCATCGCGATTCGGCGAGACGTTTTTGGTCATCGGATGCGACGACGTCACCGACGTCGACCTGAGCGAAGCCGTCCGCTTTCACCGCGAGCGCGGTGCGGAGGCGACGATCGTGCTGCACGAGGCGGACGAGGTCAGCCAATACGGCGTCGTCGTGACCGACGAATCCGGGCGCATCACCGGCTTTCAAGAAAAGCCGGCTCCGGGAACCGAACGCAGCAGGCTCGTCAACACCGGCATCTACATCTTCGAGCCGTCGGTCCTCGACCGCATACCGGCGAACACGTTCTTCGATTTCGGCAAACAGGTCTTCCCGGAGATGCTCGCCGCAGGCGCGCGCTTCTACGGCATGCGGACGTCGTCGTACTGGTGCGACATCGGCACGCCGGGCGAGTATCGCCGCTGTCACTTCGACGCCCTTGACGGTCGCGTCCGTCTGCGCCAGCGCGACGGCGCCGTCATCCGAGACGGCGTGCTGCTCGGTCCGGACGCACGCGTCGATAAAGCGGCGAACGTGATGCGCCCGGCGGCGATCGGGGCTCGGTCGCGCATCGAATCCGGTGCCGTCGTCGAGCGGTCGATCCTTTGGGATGACGTCGTGATCGAGGCCGGTGCGACCGTGCGCGACGCCGTGCTCGGCGAGGGCGTGCGCGTCGCGTCCGGCTCGACCGTCACGGGCGGCGAATACGGCAAAGCGACCTCAGTCGCGTAGCGCCCAATCGCGTATCGATTTTCGATCCTGGCGCGATTTGTAGCGGTCGAGCTTTAGCTCGACCGGAGGCGAGCTTGCAGTTGCAAGACCGCGGCGGTCGAGATGAATCTCGACCGCTCCCATCAGTAAGGCAAAGCCGCGGTATATGAAGTAACGCCCTATTCGAGGGGGACGCGGGCGCGCGTGTAGGCGGCGCCGTTGAAGACGTCGCCCATCATGATCCCGTTGGAGAAACAGAGCACCGGGTGACGGACGTCGGAAGGCAGGTCGAATGCGACTTCGTACCGCGCCGATTTTCCGGCGTCGATCATCGTGTCGACCGGGTGAGTCGCGTCGATGGCATTCTGCGCATCGAGTGACATGTTGTATCGCTTGCCGCCGTCGTCGGTGACGAAGACGATCGACGGATCCCACTGGTAGCCGACGCGCATCGCCCGGTTATCGACCTGGATCGTCGTGACGTAGAAGACGCCGCGGGCGACGGCTTTGTGCGCGTCATCCCCGACCGTGCGCGCCTTCGTGACGCCGACGACCGTATAGAGGAAATCGTCCTGGCGGATCGGCTCGCCGATCGCGACCTGATACGGAGGCGAACTCGAATAGAAGAAGATGGCGCCCGCGATGACGGCGGCGCCGAAGATGCCGGCGCCGATGAGAAGCTGCAGCCGCTTATCCATGTTTACTTTGTACTACAAAGTAAGCCGGCTGTCAAGCGGAAATCGTCAGTTGTGATGCGCGTGACGCGCCCGGTACGAGCGCGCCTTTGCCACGTTGCCGCAATCGTTGATGTCGCACCACGTGCCCGAGTGGTTTTTCGACCGGTCGTAGAAAGCCCAAGAACAATCGTCTCCGCGGCAGATCTTGAGGTTCTCCCACGTGCCGTCGGACATCGCGTCGACGACGATCGCGATGAGCTTGCCCATGGCGCCGTCGACGGCGGGGGCTAGGGGTTCGAGCTGCACGCGGCCCTCGGAACCGAAAGAGACGCACATCTGCGCGCTACGGGTCGAGCGATTGAGGACGTCGACGGCATTAGAATCGATCTTGCCGTCTGCTCGGGACTCTATCAAACGGATGAGCGCGTCGCGAACCGCGGCCGCCTGACGCACGTCAGATTCCGCGACCGCAGCCTTGGCGGGGATCAGTTGTTCCTCGACGAGCCACTCTTTGAGCGCCGCCGCGCTCGAGAAATCGTCGCGTCCGCTCTTCGTGTTCGTCGAATTCAAAAAGGCTTGGACAAGCTTTAGGCGCCCTGGCGCCGGTTTATCGCCGATCCGATCCGTCATAAGTCCATGATTACCCCCTTAGGCGTGACCATTATAGTCTTAACGCTGGTTACGATACAATAGGTTTGTCCTTCGCAATGGGACATTTAGTAACCTTTAATTTAATTTGACAGGTTACTAATAACTAGTGTACACTCATAGCAGGTTACAGACAAGAGACCAAATCAGGGAGAAACACCAATGAAAAGCGAGAGAAACGCGACGGTCATCGCGCTCAACGAGACGCGCGATGCCCTCGACGGCAGCCGGACGACCCTCGTCCGGATACCTGCCGGAGCCGACACGACGTTGTTCGGCGGATGGGGGGTTCGGATATGATCGGCGACCGCCGCCGGCCCTCCATTCCGGCAGACATACTTCACGAGATCACACGCCAGCGGATCGCGGAGCTTCGCAACGAGGCTAGCCGCGACCGCTGCGGGCGCGTCTAGTGAAGACACACCCCAGCTAGCCCTCAGAGCCGGATCGCCGCGCACGCAACATAAACGCAGTGCGCGCCGGCAGCGCGTAGAACAGACGCGCACTCCGCGACAGTCGCGCCGGTCGTCAGGACATCGTCGACGATAAGGATCCGGCGCCCCACAGCCACACCGAACTTTTTGCCCCGCCCGAACGCCCCTTTGACGTTCGCGCACCGCTCGGTCATACCTAAACTGCTTTGAGGTACCGTCGGCCGATGCCGCGCAAGCGCATCGGCGGCAAAGCGCGCCCGCCAAACCGTCGCGACGGCGCGTGCGATGAGCGCAGCCTGATTGTAGCCGCGCTCATGCAGCCGTTGCGTGTGGAGCGGCACTGGGATGACGACTTCGAAGGGCCAGAAGATGCGCTCGGCGATCCATCGGCCGAATGTCGCGCCGACGGCTCGAGCACCGCGGAATTTCAGTGCGAGTACGGCCGCGCGCAACGCGCCGTCGTAGCATCCGAGCGCCAGTACCGGCGGTACGTCGCCGCGCGCTCCGATGACGATCGCGTCGCGGGTCGCGATCGCCGCCGTGCAGCGACAGCAGAGGACCGCGCCGGTCGCACCGCATCCGGCGCATAACGCCGGCATGAGAAAGTCGAGCATCGGCTCAGACTCACCGCCGTGCCGCTACGCGTCAATAGAGGCAGTATCGCGGCGGATTTGACGCGTCGCACGTACAAAGACGGCACGATGCGTTCCGAAGCGCTCATGACCCTCGCGCTCGCCGAAGCCGAACGCGCGCTCGGCAACACGAGTCCGAATCCGATGGTCGGTGCGGTCATCGCGCGCGGCGATGACGAGATGCCGATAGCGTTCGGATATCACGAGCGCGCGGGCACGGCGCACGCAGAGGCCGTCGCACTCGGTCGCGCCGGAGCAGAGGCACGAGGTGCGACCCTTTACGTCAACCTCGAGCCGTGCGATCACGAGGGAGCAACGCCGCCATGCACGCGCGCGATCATCGAGGCGGGCATCGCTCGCGTCGTCGTCGCGACGCTCGATGAAGACGAGCGCGCCAGAGGCGCCGGGATCCGCCGGCTTCGCGCCGCGGGGATCCACGTCGAGCTCGGGTGCGGCGAGGAACGCGCGCGCGAACTCAACCGGATGTATCTCCATCAGCGGCGGACCGGTCGCGCGTTCGTCACGCTCAAAATGGCGCAGAGCCTCGACGGCGCGATCGCGCCGAAGTCTGGGGAGCGCTATGCGCTCACCGGGCGCGCCGCGACGGCACACGTCAGAAGGCTTCGATTCGAACACGACGCGGTGATGGTCGGCATCGGTACGGTTCTCGTCGATGATCCGCAGCTGACGGTACGTCCCTATCGCGAGCGGGCGGTGCCGTACCGGCGGATCGTCGTCGATTCGTCGGCGCGGCTTCCGCTCGACAAGAAACTCGTGACCGATCGTGCGCGCGCGACGACGCTCGTCGCGACGAACGCGTCTGCGCCACGCGAACGCATCGACGACCTACGCTCGGCCGGAATCGATGTGCTCGCATGCGGAACGAGCGATGGCGGACGCGTCGACCTGCGCGATTTGCTCGAGCGCTTAGGCTCGCTCGGAATGCTTGGCGTGTTGTGCGAAGGCGGGCCGACGCTCGCGTCGGCGCTGCTCGAAGCCGGTCTCGTCGACGAACTGCACACGCTCGTCGCGCCCGTCGTGCTGGGGACCGCGGCTACTGCGCCCGCCTTTCACGGACTTTCGCAGTCGCGACACTTGCGCGTGCGGTCCGTTCGCAAGCTCGGCGACGACGTGCTCATCGTCTCGCGCCCCGATGGAATCGCTTCTGGGGTGTAGCAGTCGAGATTTATCTCGACCGCCGCGGTCTCGCTTCGCGAAAGGTCGCGCGGTGGGACGGCAGAACTGCAAGGTAGTCGCCGGTCGAGCTAAAGCTCGACCGCTACGAGTCTAAGGGAGCGCACACATCTTCACTGGGTTGATCTCGCATCGGACCACCGTCGCCGACGCGAAGCACCTCGCGAGCGGCGGTCTGAAGCTGACGATAAGAAAGCCGGCCGGCTTATCGGCGAAGCGCGGCGACAGCATCGCCGTCAACGGCGTCTGTCTCACGGTCGTTGATGAGGGCGATCTTCTTGGCTTCGACATCGTGCCCGAGACGGTGTCGCGCACGAACCTCGGCGAGCTCAGAGAAAACGACGGCGTCAATCTCGAGACGAGCCTTCGTGCCGGCGATCCGATCGGCGGCCACCTCGTCTACGGTCACGTCGACGCGACGACGGTCGTGCTGAGCAAAGCGAAAGAGGGCGACGGCGCGCGCATGTGGTGCGTCACGCCACCCGAACTCGCACCGCTCATCGCCGAAAAGGGCTCGGTTGCGCTCGAAGGTGTCAGCCTCACGGTCGCAGCGGTGCGGGAAGGCGAATTCGCCGTTGCGCTCATCCCGGAGACGCTCGCGAAGACGACCCTCGGCGACGTCGAGGAAGGCTCGTCGCTCAATCTCGAGGCCGATCCGATAGCTCGTTACGCCGCGCACGCGCTCGAGTACGGCAGACGCCGATGACGCTCGAAGTCCTCAACACGATCGCGTCTATCGGTACGCTCCTCGTCATCGCGGCGACCGCGATCGCTGCCCTCGGGCAGCTCCGGCACATGCGGGGCAACAACCAGATCGTCGCGCTGACCGAGTGTCGCGAGGTTCTCGAGTCAGAAGGGTTCATGCGCGCTCTGCGCTTCGTCGTGCGTGAACTCCACGAACATCTCAAAGATCCCAAGACGCGCGCCGCATTGATGCAGGCGCCGCTCGAGGAAGAGCTCCGCGCGGTCAACGTCGTCGGTAACTTTTTCGAGTCGATGGGAAGCTTCGTGAAGCACGACATCATCGACGAAGCTATCGCGATGGACCTGTGGTCGGGGATCGTCGTGCAGGCCTGGGAGCATTTGGTCCCGGCGCTCGGCGTTATGCGGAGGATCGCCGGGGTAGGCTTGTGGGAGAACTTCGAGTACCTCGCCGCGATCGCCGAAGCATATACCGCCAGTCACCCTTCGGGAACCTATCCAGCTGACAAACCCCGCCTCAAAGTCGAAGATACTTGGGCCACAGAGGACAAAGCGCTCGGGATTTACACGCCGCGCTGAAGCTCGACCGCTACAAAAAGCATAGCGCAGGCCGCGGCGGTCGAGATGAATCTCGACCGCTCCCTAGGCGTGAAGGCCCAGCCGTCGAACTATAGACACATGCCGATAGCGACCATCGAAGAAGCAATCGCCGACATCCGGGCGGGCCGGATGCTCGTCGTCATGGACGACGAAGACCGCGAGAACGAAGGCGACTTGACGATCGCGGCGCAACACGCGACCCCCGAAGCGATCAACTTCATGACGAAGTTCGGTCGCGGCCTGATCTGCGTATCCATGGAACCGAGACGGCTCGAGGAATTGCGCATCCCGATGATGGTGCAAGACAACACCTCGCCGCTCGAAACCGCATTCACCGTCTCTGTCGAAGCGAAGGGACGGACGACGACTGGGATCTCCGCACACGACCGCGCCGCGACGATTCAAACGCTCGTCGACGCCGCGTCAAAGCCGTCGGACTTCGTCTCACCCGGTCACACGTTTCCGCTCCGCGCCCGCGAAGGCGGCGTTCTCGTTCGCGCCGGTCAAACCGAAGCGGCCGTCGACCTCGCTCGCCTAGCCGGGCTTTATCCTGCCGGCGTCATCTGCGAGATCCTCGACGATGACGGCCGGATGATGCGCCGTGCCGCACTCGAACGCTTCAGCGCGGAGCACGACATCAAGCTCATCACGGTGAAGGACCTCATCGCCTACCGGATGCGCAACGAGAAGCTCATCAAGCGCATCGCGACGTTCAAGCTGCCGACGCGCTTCGGCGTTTTCACCGGCTACGGCTACGAATCGCTCGTCGACGGGGCATGCCACGTCGCGCTCGTCATGGGTGAGATCGGCGACGGCAAAGACATCAGCGTCCGCGTCCACTCGGAATGTCTCACCGGCGACGCGCTCGGCAGCAAGCGCTGCGACTGCGCGGCGCAGCGCGACGGCGCGCTCAACATCATCGCTCGCGCCGGCCGCGGTGTCTTTCTCTATCTGCACCAAGAAGGCCGCGGGATCGGTCTTGCCAACAAGCTGCGCGCATACGAGCTTCAAGATAGCGGCGCCGACACGGTCGAGGCGAACCTCAAGCTCGGGCTGCCCGCCGACAAGCGCGAATACGGCATCGGATCGCAGATACTCCACGACCTCGGCGTTCGCGAGATGCGCATCATCACGAACAACCCGCGCAAGATCGCGGGCCTCGAGGGGTACGGCCTGAAGCTGCTCGGCCGCGTACCGCTCATCACCGATCTGCACGACGACAACGCGGACTACCTGCGCGTGAAGAAGGAGAAGCTCGGCCATCTCCTCGACGAGCCCGAACTGACGTCGTGACGGATCGGGTTTCACATGGTCAGGCCGCGGCGGTCGAGCTAAAGCTCGACCGCTACAAAATAGGCGGTCGCTATTAAATGAAACCCAAGAAGTTCGCGATCGTTCGAGCGCGCTTCAACGCGCCCATCACGCAAGCGCTCCTCGACGGAGCGCTGCGCGCGTTCGCCGCCGCCGGCATCTCATCAGCGGATGTCAAGACCGTCGAGGTTCCTGGCGCGTTCGAACTTCCCGTCGCCGCGTTGTGGCTCGCGCAATCGAACGAGTATGCGGCGATCGTCGCCGTCGGCTGCGTCATCCGCGGCGAGACACCGCACTTCGATTTCGTCGCTGGCGAAGCGGCCCGCGGCCTCGGCGAGGTCGCGCTGCGCACCGGCGTGCCCGTCGCCTTCGGCGTCCTGACGACCGACACGGCAGCGCAGGCCGCAGCCCGTGCGAGCAGCGTCGACGCGAGCTCGCCCGAACACGGCAACACGCATCGGACGAGCAACAAAGGCTTCGAGGCCGCGCAAGCCGCGATGGCGATGGCAGCGGCGCGCAGGGAATTCTAACCGTCGGCGTCTTGCAGCGTTTCGGTGATCTCGGTGACGAGCGTCTGCGGGTCGATCGGCCGCACCAAGAACTTGCTCGCACCAAGCGATAGACCGCGCGCGCGGTCGAGCTCGTGCCAATATGTCGACGACACGAAGACGAACACGACGTCGTGTAGGTCCGGATCGGCCTTGAACGCCCGGATGAGGTCGTAGCCGCTTCCGCTAGGCATGTGCACGTCGGTGACGACGAGATCCGGCTTGACGCGCGCGGCGATCTCCAACGCCTCATTCATCGAACGAGCTTCGACGACGTTGTAGCCGAACGGTTCGAGCGTCGCGCGCAGCACCTGCGTGTTCGTCGGCACGTCGTCGACCGCCAAGATCGTGCGGCCGGCGGGTCTCGGACGACCGGGCTCGTCGTCGACGCTCCGCGGCTGCGAGCCGGACGTCGCTTTCGATCGCTTCGCCCCCGGGAGATAGCTGTCGACCTCGCCGACGAACGTCTCCGGACTGATCGGCTTGGCGATGTATCCGTCGAAGCCCGACTCCATGATCGCCTCTTTGTTGCCGACCATCGCGAGAGCGGTGACCGCGACGATCGGCGGCCCGTCCGCGTGGGCGGATTTCGCGCGCTTCAAGAATTCGAAACCGTCCATCTTCGGCATGAGGACGTCGGCGAGGATGAGATCGAAGCGCTCCGCCTCGATCGCGGCGAGCGCCGTCAGCGCGTCGGTCGCGGTCTTGACGGTATGGCCGTACGCGCCGAGCAGGTACTCCATGAGGTAAAGATTTGTCGGGTTGTCCTCGACGACGAGTATCTTCGCGGGCACGTCACGCCCTCGGCAGCACGAGCGAGAAGCGGCTGCCCTTGCCGTACTCGCTCTCGACCGAGATCCGGCCGCCGAGCAGCGCCGCAAGCCGCTTGCTCAGATACAAGCCGAGACCGGCTCCCTCGAAGCGCCGCGTCGTCGAGCGATCTACCTGGCTGAATTGTTCGAAGAGTTTCTCGAGGTCTTCCGCGCGGATCCCGATCCCAGAGTCGGTCACCGAAAACTCGACCATCTCGTCCACCCGCCGCAGTTCGACGCGGACGAAGCCTTTTTGCGTGTACTTGATCGCGTTGTTGACGAGGTTGAGCAGCACTTGGCTCAGTGCGCGGCGGTCGGTGCGGACGGCGATGTCGGTCGCCGGGGCATCGAGCGTGAGCGTCAGGCCTTTCTCACTCGCCAACGATCGAAGGCTCTCGACCACCTCGCGAACGATCGATTGGCTCTCCACCGGCTCGAACATCAGCTCGACTTTGCCCGATTCGATCTTCGCGAGGTCGAGCATATCGTTGATGAGCGAGAGCAGATGGCGCGCGCTCGCCTGGACCGTCCGTAGCTGCTGCTCTTGTTCGGCGTTGAGCGGGCCGGGGAGTTTCATGAGCAGCGTGCCCGTGAAGCCGATGACGGCGTTGAGCGGCGTCCGTAACTCGTGGCTCATGCTCGCGAGAAAGCTGTCTTTGGCCAGGCCGACGCGCTCGAGCTCTTCGTTCTTCTCGCGCAACATCGTTTCGAATTGCTTGCGCTCGGTGATGTCGCGGATCGCGCTCGTGACGAGCGTGCCCTCCTCGGTTTCGAGCGGGCTCAAACTGATCTCGACCGGGAATTCCGAGCCGTTGCGATGACGCGCGAAAAGCTCGAGGCCGGCGCCCATCGGGCGCGGACGCGGGTCTTCGACGTAGCCGGTTCGATGCGCGCCATGCTGCGGCCTCAAACGCTGCGGCACGAGCGCGTCGACCGATTTTCCGAGCAGCTCCTCGCGCGGATAGCCGAAGAGCTTTTCGGCCTGCGCGTTCACGAGGACGATCGTGCCATCGCGCCCGCAGATGACCATCGCGTCGGGCGCGCCTTCGAGCAGACTACGGAATTTGTCATCGGCTTTACTCATGGTCGGCCCGACCTTCAATTGCTGTGGGCGCCACGCCCGCACGGGCCTGCACCATCGTACAGCGCAACCGCCTGGATTACACCAGAGGAATCACCATACTTATCAGACGCCCGGGTCGGGCGCATGACGAGGGGCCCAAAAATGAGCCCCTCGCTGTACGTATTGGTGTTGTCGCGTCCTTCAGGCCGCCGCCCGCTGGGGTACCTCGCGGTTTTCGTCGAGGTCGAGCAGGTCCGGCCACGACCGTACGTCCTTTCGCGCGGGCGCGATCTGATCTCGCAGCGTGAGGAAGTACTTCTCGCTGTCCGAGCCGGGCTCAGGACGAGTCTCCAGCCACTCGCGGTTCCAGCGGTCGATCTCCGCCTTTGATTTCTTCGAGACGTACGCGTCCTTCAGCCATCGCTCGAACGATGCGTCGTCACTGGTCGCAGCGCGCTCGGCGAACGCTTCGTGATCGTCGATGCCGAGAAACTTGAAGACCGCCTGGTCCATGCCGCAGTTGAAGTGGTATTCTCCAACGGTTCCGGCTTTGTACGCGCGCGCTTTGTCGGTCGTTCGTCCGATCTGGACGATGCCGGCGAAGCGCTCGCCGACGCTGCGCGGGTATGTCTTGGTCAAATCCATATGGTGTAGTAGCCCTCTCACTTGTAAGTTTTTACGGTTTGCGGGACAGAAAAGCACCTGTGCTTGCGATTCATCCCAAGAGGATTATACCCACCGTACAGCCGAAAACACAGTAGTTACCCAAAAGTGCCCTAGTAACCCGATTGAAATTTGGCGGTGGCAACCATGACGTACTCAACCAAGCTCACGTGTCCGATCCAGCGGACGATCGCATTTGTCGGCGACAAATGGAAGATCATCGTGCTGCATACCCTCACGACCGGTACGAAACGATTCGGCGAGCTGCAGCGCGCGATGGAGGGCATCACGCCCAAGGTGCTCACGCGTCAGCTGCGCGACCTCGAGCGCGACGGTCTGGTGGCGCGCCGCGTGCATCCTCAGGTGCCGCCGCGAGTCGATTACTCGCTGACGCCGCTCGGCGAGAGCCTCATGCCCGTGCTCAGGCAGCTCCACGACTGGGCGGTAGCCCACGCCGACGAGATCGCGAGCGCGCAAGCTCGCGATATGGTGCGCGAGGACGAGCAGCACGAGAAGGACAGCGCCGCATAGTCCGACGTGACGTCGGTCACTAAGACGCGAAGCGACGGCTGCTCGAAAGGGCAGCCGTTTTGCTTTTCCGAAACGGGCGCGCCCGGTTTCGCAATCGCGTCCGTCGACCAGGCGGCGGTCGCTTTTTGCTTCGTGCTGTTTTGTGCGACGGAAAGCGTCTCGAATGTATCACCTGCCGCAACGCGGCGGACCCGTCCGCAAGTCGCTTCGGCCACCGCTCGATCTCGTCGAGCGGCGCCGTCAGGAGCGGCTCGCGGAAGGTCAGGCGTGGTGGCCTTCGGGCAAAGTCGTTCGGGTCGCGGCCGCGTCGATCGTCGCCGGGTTATGCTGCTCGGCATTCGCCGGACTCGCGCTGGCCGCGGGCACCGGCACCGGATTGACGAGCGTTGCGGTCGATGATGTTCCGCAGCCCGCCGATGCCGCCACCTTGCCTGCGCCGTTCGTCGCCACGAAAGCGACGCACGAGCGCGCTGCGACCGAGCGCGCGGAGCGAGTCCACACCGCTCGATCGTCGCACGTGGCAAGACAGACCCAGGCGCGTAGCAGCGCCGCTTCGCGCCGGATCGCGATCGGGGTGGATCCGTCGTCGTCGGCACCGGCTTCGTCGCTATCGCCTTCTGCCAATCCGACCAGTTCGAACCAAGCGGTGCTTTCGTCGTTCACAGCCGCGCCCTGGCGCCTTACCGCCGACGGCATGTGGACGACGACGGTGTCGCTCGCGATACCCGCCGGAGTCGATCCCTCACGTCTGAACGTCGACTGGTCGTCCGACTTCGCTGACGTTCTCCCGCTCGATCCGAATGCGCCCGGCGCTCCGGGAGCGATGGTCACGGTCGCGGAGGGCACGTCGTTCACCATCGTTGCGGCGACGGACAGCCCGACGATCGGCAGGCAGACGCTCTCGCTCTCATCGCCGTCGAATTCGTTCTCTACGTTTTCGGCAGCGGCGCAGCCGATCGGCGGGCGCATCGTCGTCGTCGGGTGGATGCACTTGCCGCAGGATGGCGTGACACAATACAAGATCTACCGGCGCAGGTCTGGCGCATCACACGGCGTGCTTATCGCGACGGTTTCGCCGATGGGGCGCTCGTGGCGCGACGACTCCGTCGCCCCTGAGACGGCATACACCTATACGGTTGTCGCATCGACGGACAACGGAGCGCTGAGAGCGTCAACGGGATTCGTCACGACGGGCGCCAGGCTCCCGGCGACGAGCGTCAGCGCGATCTCCGGCAAAGGCATGTTCCTCTACTTCACGTCGGATGCGAGCGGCGAGAACTCGTATCTCAAATACGATCCGGCTGCGGTCATCGCGCGCGCGAAGACGAGCGGCATATCGCACATCGAGGTGCGGATGGCGCGTGGGACGTTCGCCGAGGCCGCCACGCCGGCATCGCGTGCGTGGCTTGACGAATTGATCGACCGGGCGAGCAGCGCCGGCATCCGGCTCATCGCGTGGCAAGTGCCGCGCCGTTCGACGACCGCTGATGCGGCGGCAGCGGTCGCAGCGGCTGAATACACGACGCCCTCGGGCAACGGCTTCTCGGGCCTCTCGCTCGACATCGAGGACGGCGACAATTACATGGGCAACGGCGATATCGCGAAGCAGCGTATGGTGGACCAGATCGCGCTCGTGCGCGATGCGGTCGGTGCGGACTACCTCGTCGTCGCGACCGTCATGTCGCCGGCGCTCACGCACTGGACGAACACGCGCTATCCGTTCGCCGGCATCGCGACGTACGCGAGCGTCATGCAGCCGATGGAGTACTGGCATCATTTCTACACGTCGACGCATCATTCGTACACGCAGGATGAGGTGAGCGGCGCGTGCGCCGATTCCGTCTCGCTGACGCGCCAGCAAGCCGGCCGCGACATCCCGATCAACGTAGCGGGTCAAAGCGATGATCTCGGCACGACCGGCAGGCCGTCACCCGATGAGATCGGCTGGTGCCTTGCTGGCTCGAAAGGCGCGGGCGCGATCGGCCAGACGTTCTTCGACTGGCGCGGCACGGGTGACGACGGGTGGTCGGCGATCGCGGACTTCGCGTGGTGACGTCGCATGGCGAAGGCTAAGAGCGGTAGGGCCGGACCGGCGAAGGCCAAACGAGGACCGATCGATCTCGCGACGGCGGTCCGCGAGTCGCGCGCAGCGAGCATCAATCGATCTGCGAAGCCGGACGTGCTCGCAAGCCTCGGCATGGCGATCGCGTACGTGCGAGTCCCGACGAAGATCGGCGACGCGTTCGTCGCGTACGGTCGCGACGGAGTCGACGCGGTGCGGCTCGTCGAAAGCGATGCGGAGTTCGTCAAATGGCACGCGAAGCGATTCAAGACGGCGCCGATCCGCGATCCGAAGCCGCCCGCAGACGTCGTCGACAAGCTGAAGCGCGGACTCGCCGGCGACAAGAGCGCGCGCGTCGCCATCGACTTGGGCAGCCTCACCGATTTCCAACGACTCGTACTGGATAAGACGCGCGAAATCGCTCGCGGCGAAGTGCGGACGTACGCATGGCTGGCGACCGAGGTGAAGCGGCCGCGATCGGCGCTCGCGGTGCGCACGACGCTCGCGAACAATCCGGTGCCCCTGCTCGTGCCGTGCCATCGCGTCGTCGCCGGCGACGACGCGATCGGTGAATACGTCTTCGGCCTATCGGTCAAGAAAAAACTGCTGGCCCTCGAAGGCATCAAGATCGACTAATCGCTCGACGGAGGATTGGGAGCGGTCGAGTGGGATCTGAGTGGAGCGGTCGACCTTTAAGGTCGACCGCCGACGACCTTGCATTGGAACGGCCGCGACGGTCGAGCTAAAGCTCGACCGCTACAGGATCATGAGGCGATTGCCTCCAGCTCCAGCCGATTCGTCCGGGGTCCGAACGCCGACACGATCAGTGCGACGACGACCATCGCGGCGGCGATCATGACGAACACTCCTTGCGTGCCAAATCCTCGCGTGACCGCCGCGACCGCATAACCGACGCCGATCGCGCTCAACCTGCCAAAACTATAGACGAAGCCGACACCTTGAGAGCGGATCCGAGTCGGATAGAGCTCCGCCTGGTACGCATGGAAGGCGCTTGAGAACCAGTTGATCGATAGCGCGATAGCGATGCCCCACAAGATGATGGCGACGGGCGAACGCGCCGCGCCAAACGCAAGCCCCGCGATCGCGATGACGACGGCCAGCGCCGCTATTTGCCACTTGCGCTCCATCCGATCGGCGAAGAACATCGCGACGATCGGTCCGAAAGGATTCGCGAGCGCAATGATCGCCGTGTATTCGAGCGAGTGGACGAATTCGATGTGCTCTTGATAGAGCAGCGTCGTCACCCACGACGTGAAGCCGTAGTAGCCGAACGTCTGAAGGACGTTGAACACGACGAGCATGATGGTTCGAGCACGGAGTGCGGGAGCGAATATGTCGGCGAGCGTCGAGGTCGAGCGGGATGAAGCGGACGTTCGAGATTCGATCCATCTAGACGATTCGGGGAGGCCGCGGCGCAGCTGCCACGCGATGAGCGCGCCCGCCGCACCGATCGCGGCGACGATGCGCCATCCAGGAACCAACGCAGCGCCGAGGCGCAGATCGAGCGGCACCAACCACGCTGCGAGGAACGCGACGACCGGCACGGCGGTGAACGTCACCGCTTGACTGAGCGCGATCAGCCGTCCGCGATCGGCAGCAGGCGCGATCTCGGAGACGTACGCGTCGATCGTTATGATCTGGACGCCGATGCCGACGCCGGCGAGCAGACGCCAGATGTCGATGGCGAGCGCGCTGCCCGCCAGCGACATGAAGAGCGTCGTCAGGGAGTAGAAGATGAGTGACCACGCGAACGTCGCTCGCCTTCCGAATCTGTCGGACACCCAACCGAAGAGCATCGTGCCCGCGAACATCCCGGCGAAACCGGCGCCGACGAAGGTAGCGAAACCGGCCGGCCCCTGTCCGAGCGGCGTGAACAGCTTCTCGCGATACAGACCGAGCGCGATGTACGACGTCATGAAGAGATCGTACGCTTCGAACCACCCGCCCGTAGAGATCCGGGCGACGAGACGGACGGCACGGCTTTGCATCGCCGGCCAAGTTCACGCCGCCGTCAACGGCGGTCCTTCATGAAACAGACGAAGGACTGGCGCGAGGCCGTCGTGCGCGACGACGCCGGCTATTTTGTGCTCCGCAACGACGACACGAACGGCGTCGAGGTGCGGCTATTTCTCACCGATTCGCTGCTCGAATCCGCCGAGGACAACCTCTACGCGCAAATCCGCAATGCGGCGGCGTTTCCCGGCGTGCGTCTCGTCGTCATCACCCCGGACGTCCACTACGGTTATGGAGTGCCGGTCGGGTGCGTCATCCTCACCGACGCCGTCGACGGTGCGATAGCCATGGGCCCGGTCGGATTCGACATCGGCTGCGGCATGATGTCGGCTCGCTCCGAAGTACCATCGTCGTCGGCGACGGCCGATAAGAAGCTCGCATTCAATCGCGAGGTCATGCGGCGCGTCGCGATGGGCGCCGGCGGCAAGAGCCGACGCTTCGCCGGTCTCGATGAGCCGGAGTTCGAACGCCTCGTACGCGGCGGCGCGGAGTACTACATCGACAAGTTCGGCGCGACGATCGATCGGGGACTCGCGGAGCGCGATCGCCTGCCCGTCGACGACGAGTGGAAGATCCCGTGGGGCGGTCGCGGCCGGCCCGAGCGCGGAATCGGTCAGATCGGCACGCTCGGCGGCGGCAACCACTTCATCGAGCTGCAGCGAGAGACGCGCGACGACACGCTATTCCTCCAAGTCCACACCGGCAGCCGCGGATTCGGTCACGGCTTGGCGACGAACTATTTCGATCTCGCGCGCGCCGAGAAACCCGATAAGATCGCCCATCTCGATCTCGGCTACTTCACGCCGGACTCGCGCCATTACCGCGAATACCTCAACGCGGTGAGTGCGGGCGGCAACTTCGCGATCGTCAACCGCCTCGCGATCTACGAAGATGTCGCGCGCGCGTTTTCCGACGTCTTCGACGCGGAGCTGCACCTCGTCTACGAGATCAGCCACAACCTCGTGCAGCTCGAGACGCATCCGGAGTTCGGCGACGTGTGGGTGCACCGTAAAGGTGCGACGCGCGCGTTCGGCCCGAATCACCCGGCGCTGCGCGACACGCGCTGGCACGACCGCGGTCATCCGGTGCTCATCCCCGGAAGCAACATGGATTACAGTTTCATCTTGCGGCCGCTCGAGGGCGCGGTGAAAAGCGCGTACTCCGTCAACCACGGCGCGGGCCGGCGCATGTCGCGGACTCAAGCCGAGCGGACGCTCGACCGGCGCGAAACGGATCGACGCTATCGCGATGCGGGCATTCTCGTCAACGCCGACGGCAAGGTTCCGATCGACGAATCGGCGCCGTGCTACAAGCCGTCGCGCGAGGTCATCGACGCGGTGCGCGAGGCCGGTCTCGCGGAGGTCGAGCACGAGTTGTGGCCGCTTGCCTCGCTGAAAGGGACCGACTGAGCGAAGGCCCATCGGAGCGTGCGCACTGTCCCGTTGGACGCTGTGCCTCCGTCTCGCTCCCGCCGATATCTATACGGAGGACTCGTGGCGGACTGCCGAGCTACGCTCGGCATACCACATCAATCACATCTCGGAGGTCTGATGTACCCGGTCACCCTCGGCGATCTGCTGATGAACGTCATCGAAAGCGAGGCGTCCGATCTGCACATCGTCGTCGGCTGTCCGCCGATCGTGCGACGGTTCGGCGAGCTGCAGACGCTCAACGACCGGACGATCGGCGCGGACGACGCGCGCGACCTCATCGCGTCGATCATGTCGCCCGAACAGCTCCAGGCGCTCAACCGCGCGCGGCAGATCGATTTCGCCTGCTCGATCCTCGGCGTTGCACGCTTCCGCGTCCACGTCTCATTCGAGCGCGACAATCTCACGGCCGAGTTCCGCGCGATCCCATACATCCCGCCGCGCCTCGAGGAACTTATGCTGCCGCCGGTCGTCGGCGAGATCGCGCAGCTGAACCGCGGTCTCGTCTTGGTCACCGGCCCGACGGGCGCCGGAAAATCGACGACGCTCGCCGCGATCGTCGATCGCATCAACCGCACGCGCAACGTCCGCGTCGTCACGATCGAAGAACCGATCGAGTTTCTTCACGGCAGCCAGAAGGCGATCATCACGCAGCGCGAGATCGGCCGCGATACTTTGACATACAGCGACGCGATCCGCGCGACGCTCCGTCAAGATCCCGACGTCATCCTGATCGGCGAGATGCGTGACCTCGATTCGATCTCACTCGCGCTTGCAGCCGCCGAGACCGGCCACCTCGTGCTCGCAACGCTCCACACGCTTTCGGCGCCGGATTCCGTCAACCGGATAGTCGACGTCTTCCCTCATGAGCAGCAGGACCAGGTCCGTATCCAGCTCGCGAGCGTCTTGGAGGCGGTCCTATCGCAACTGCTCGTCATGCGTGCCGATGGCGCCGGCCGAGCATGCGTCGTCGAGGTACTCCTCGGCACGTCGGGCGTCCGGACGCATATCCGCGACAACGAGGTCACAGAAATTCTCAGTTACATGCAGGGAGGTTTCGCGCAAGGGATGCAGACATTCGAGATGCATTTCGCGCGATTGGTCCAGGAAGGCGTCGTCTCTGCCGAGACGGCTCTCGCGAAAGCGCTGCGTCCGGACGACATGCAGCGCATGCTCGGCATTTCGCCCCTCGAGGCGCGCCGGACAGCGACCGGCGGCTAGCGCGCTGCGATGATCGAGACCGGCGGCCCTCGCGGCGTCGGCGAAATCGGCAGCGGCTCGGGCGTCGGCCCGAAGGCGGGCGCCCCTAGCGCCCCCGGCTCTGACCTCTTCAAGGCACCGAATTCACTTCGTTGGCCGTCCGAAAACCGGGCCTTCTGGCTGACGATATTGTTCGCGCCGATCACCATCGCCATCGTCGGCATCGTCCTCCCGGAAAAAATCGGCATCCAGCAGGTCGCGCTGCTCATCGTCGTCGGGATGGTATACGTGACGATCGCTCGCGGGCGGCTCTTGGGCACGAGTATCCGCGCGCACGAAGGTCAACTGCCGAAGCTCTATCTAGTGGTCGAGCGCTGCGCACGATTGCTCGGGTTGCCGATGCCGCACGTGTTCGTCCGCGAAGATCTCTACGTGTGCATCACGGGCATGGGCTTGGGCGACCCATACGCGCTCGCGCTGTCGAGCGTGTGGCTGCCGCATCTCGAAGAGGACGAGCTCACGTTCCTTGTCGGCGCCGAGCTCGGGCACATCGCCGCCGGACACACGCGGCTGACGTCGCTGTTCTCGGCGTCCGGCAAAGAGAATCCGGTGATCGCTTTGGTGTTCGGCGGTTGGCTGCGGCGCACCGAATACACGGCCGATCGAATCGGCCTGCTTTGCTGCGGCTCTTTGGATGCGGCGATCCGTGCTATCTTCAAGTGCTCGTTCCATCCGCTCGCGAGCCAGGTGAGCTACCTCGCGTTCTCTGATCAGCGCCGCGAGCTGGCAGTCGATCCGGGCCTGAAGATGGGCGAGTGGCTCGGTGAGACGCCCTATGCGGTCAACCGGCTTCGCGAACTCCATCAGTTCCACGAGTCGTCGCTCTACTCGCACTGGAAGCCGGAGTTCGATCGTCGACGCGAGGCTCTTGAGTCCGGCGTCGTTCCCGCGCTCGTGGCGCCGTGGGCGCCCCGCGATGCGAGCATGTTCCAGCGGGCGCTCGCGTTCTTCGTCGACTTCATGGTCGTGTCGAACATCGTCTCGGGCGTCACATTCCTACAGGACAATACGCCGACGAAGATCGCCGGGAAGGGCGCTCCGCCCGTCGATACGAGCGACCAGCTCGGGAACGCGATCGGAGCGTGGCTGCAAGCCCACAACGTCGCAGTGACGTTTTCGGCGGGCGGCGCGGTGTCGTTCGTTCTCGTCATGGCGTACAGCGCGCTGCTCGTCGCGTTCACCGGCCGCACGTTCGGCATGATGGCATTTGGCTTGCGCGTCGTGAAGAACGACCTATCGCGCGTGAGCGGCGCTCGGGCGGTATGGCGTTACTTCCTCGCGTTCTGGTCAGTCTTGACGATGGTGCCGATGGTCTGGCCGTTCTTCACGAGGCGCTGGATACACGACATCTTCTCGCAAACGCGTCTCATCCGCGGCGGCTCCTAGCCGGCCGGACGATTTCGTACCGTCGCGATCTTGCAACTAGAGATTGTAGCGGTCGACGTTTACGTCGACCGCCGCGGTCTTGCATGCACGGCCGCGCCGGTCGAGCTAAAGCTCGACCGCTACAGCAGTATATCGCACATCGCGGGACCTTCTCGCCCGCCGCGCGAAGATCGGATCGATGACTCCCGCGCACATCGTCTACGACAACGGCGTCCTTACGCTGCTTGATCAGACCAAGCTTCCGGCCACCGTCGAATTCGTCGAGCTTCGCGACGCGAGATCCGTCGCAAGCGCGATTTCCCGGATGATCGTGCGCGGTGCTCCGGCGATCGGCATCACCGGTGCGTATGGCGTCGCGCTCGCGGTGCGTGCGTCGGCCGGCCGACCCGATTTCTTGGCTTCGCTCGAAACGGCCGCAGAGACGTTGTCCGCATCGCGGCCGACGGCGGTCAACCTCGCGTGGGCGGTCGGCAAGGTCCGCGACGAAGTCGCGTCGCTGGCAGCTTCAGGCGCCGGACCGCAAGCGCTTATCAACGCAGCCGATCGTGGCGCGAAAGCGATCCACGACGACGATATCGACCGCTGCCGGCGCATCGGCGACTACGGCGCGTCGTTGTTGCCGGCAGGCAAAGACGTCATGACGCATTGCAATACCGGCAGTCTCGCGACGGGCGGCTACGGCACGGCGCTCGGGGTCATCCGCTCGGCGTGGCGCGACGGCCGCATCCGCAGCGTGCTCGCCACCGAAACGCGCCCGCTCCTTCAAGGAGCGCGTCTCACCGCCTGGGAGTTACTGAGCGACGGCATACCTCACACGATCATCACCGACTCGATGGCGGGGCACTTCATGAAGACCGGTGTCGTCGGTGCGGTCATGGTCGGCGCAGATCGGATCGCGCGCAACGGCGATACCGCGAACAAGATCGGCACGTACGGTCTCGCCGTACTCGCGCGCGCGCACGGCATCCCGTTCATCGTCGCGGCGCCGCTCTCGACGTTCGACCTAAAAGCTGCCTCCGGAGCCGACATTCCCATCGAACAGCGTGACCCCCAAGAAGTGACGTCGTTCGCGGGCGTTGCCGTCGCACCGGCCGGTTCGTCCGCCGCGAATCCGGCGTTCGACGTGACACCTGCGGAATACATCACGACGATCGTGACCGAACGCGGCGCGCTTTCGGCGCCGTTCGTTGAATCGATTGACAGCGTGCTTTCCAAGGTCCGCGAGAGCGCGGGCACGCGGTCATGAGCCCGGCAACGCGCGCCAAGGCGGGCATACTCGATTTCCTTGCGGCGCCGCCAGGTTCGCCGCCGCCGCTCATCGTCTTATACGGCAAGGAGCATCTGCTCGCCGACCGCGCGATAACCGAGATCGTCAAGGCGGCGGTGCCCGACGAGACCTTGCGCGACCTCAACGTCGACTCGCTCGACGCTTCGTCGCTCGAAAACGCCGGATCGATCATCGGACGCGTCAGCGCGCTGCCGTTCCTCGCGCAGCGGCGTGTCGTCATCGTGCGCGGCTCGATCGATCTCAAGAAAGACGACCGCGACGCGATCGTCGTCGCGTGCGAGGATGTGCCCGAGCATGCGGTCCTTATCGTCGATCATTCGGGCCGGCCGGCGCGACCTCAAGGACGCAAGCCGAAAGACGAAGCCGCCGCCTTTGCCGCTGGCACCAAGGGCTCGCTATTGCTCGACTGCACGCTGAGCGCTCCCGAGGCGGCACGGTTCGTCGACGAATGTGCGGCCGAAGCCGGCGTCAAGGTCGACTCGGACGCGCGTGAGATGCTCGCGGCGACCGAAGACGCATCGGAGATCAAGAACGCGTTGGACCGTCTCGCGCTGACGACAAAGCGGGTCAAGGTCGCTGACGTCCGCGACTATCAAGTGTCTCCACAAGAAGCGAAGCTTTGGGATCTTGCCGACGCCGTGCACGATAGACGCGTCGATCGTGCGCTCGCGCTCGCGCGCGAGTTCTTCGACAGTCCCGTCGGACCGCTGCAGTGGCTTGCGGGCGACGCGCAGGTCATCTGGGAGTTGAGCGCCGGGGCACGACCCGACGAGTATGCACGCGCGACCGGACAAAATGCATGGCGCATCGGCAAGCTGACCGGCGCAGCTCGACGGATCACGCCGGCAGCTGCACGGCGCAACGTCGACATCACGATGAAAGCGCTCGAACGCTGCATCACCGGCAAGCGCGAGCCGGTGCAGACGCTCGAAGAAGTGATCGTGCGCCTGTGCGAGACCCCGAAATAGCGCGCTGAGCATGCTGTCGCAGGCGTGACGGTCTGCAGGTCGGCGGGTCCCCACCCTCGGACCTCATGGTATGGAGATCATTCTTGAGCAGTGTACGCTTCGGGAGTGGCGGCCGAGCGATGAGGCGTCGCTAGTCAAGCACGCGAACAACAAGAACGTCTCGCGCAACTTGTCGGACATCTTCCCATATCCATATACTGCTGAGGCCGCGCGCGCGTGGCTCGGAAAGCATGAGGGCGTCCAACCGCAGCGCGACTTCGCGATCGTGATTGACGGAGACGCAGTCGGCGGCGTCGGTCTGTATCCCGGCAAAGATATCTTCCACCGCTCAGCCGAGATCGGGTATTGGCTCGGCGAGGAGTATTGGGGGCGTGGAATCGTCACCGAGGCGGTGCGAGCAGTGACGAAGTATGGATTCGAGGCCTTCAATCTTATGCACATCTTCGCCGGATGTTTCGAACGCAACACCGGGTCGCGGCGTGTTCTCGAGAAGGCCGGCTTTGAATTGGAAGGCCGCCTTCGCATGCACGCCACGAAGGACGGCGTGACGATGAACGACGTCGTCTACGGGATCGTCCGGCCTGGAGTAAGCGTTCCGGATTAGGCGAGGCCGCGACGGTCGGGCGTAAAGGTCGACCGCTCCACTCTCACGCCGAATGGCCGGGCCGCGGCGGTCGAGATAAATCTCGACCGCTGTCAGACCCTTCCGCTACAATATCGACATCGCGTAAAGGTTGACCGCTCCACCCGTTCATAATATAACCTTGTGACCACTTCGTATTCCTCGCCCTTCTCGTGGCGCTACGGGCACCCCGCGATGCGCGCCCTGTTCTCAGAACAGACGAAGCGCCGCATGTGGCGGCGTCTCTGGCTAGCCCTGGCTCGCGCGCAATCGAAGGCCGGCCTCGTGTCGGGAGAAGAGGTCGCCGATCTCCGCCGCTTCGTCGACGCGGTCGACATCGAGGCGGCGCACAAGATCGAAACCGAGATCGGTCACGATCTCATGGCCGAGCTACGCGTCTACGCCTCGCAGGCGAAGATCGGCGGCGGCAAGCTCCACCTCGGCGCGACGTCGATGGACATCGAGGACAACGTCGAGATCGCGCGTATGAAGGCGGCGATCGCCGGCCGCGACATGCTTGCCGCCAACATCCGCGGCCTGCTCGGCGATCTCGCCGAGAAGATCGAGAAGTACGCGGCCCTCCCGTGCATGGCGTACACGCATCTCCAGGCGGCCGAGCCGTCGACGCTCGGTTTCCGCATGACGCTGTGGGCTCAAGACATCGCCTCGGATCACGAGAACCTCCTCAGACTTGCGGAGTGGCTGCCCGCGAAAGGTCTTCGGGGCGCGGTCGGCACATCGGCCTCGTACGACGCCTTGCTGCGCGGCACGAAGATCACTTCGGACGACCTCGAGCGCGAGATCCTGAGCGAGTTCGGCTTGCACGCGGGCGCGGTGTCGGGCCAGACGTATCCGCGCAGGCTCGACTATCTCGTCGTCTCGGCCCTCGCCGCGTTTGCCGCATCGTGCGCGAAGCTCGCCTTCGACTTTCGGATCCTTGCAAGCGCTGGGTTCGGCGAGCTCGGCGAACCTTTCGGTCGCAAGCAAGTCGGTTCATCGGCGATGCCGCACAAACGCAACCCGATCCTGAGCGAGCGGATCGACTCGCTCGCACGGATCGTCGGCGCGAACGTCAACGTCGTCTGGCAGAACGCCGCCGACAACCTGCTCGAGCGGACGCTCGACGACTCTGCCAATCGACGCTCGGTCATTCCCGAGTCGTTTCTCGCGGCCGACGAGATCTGCTCGCTCGCGCGCAAAGTCATCACCGGGATGCGCGTCGACGAACGGCGCATCGCGATGAACCTCGCCTGGTTCGGCCCGTTCTCGGCGACCGAGGCAGTTCTCATGGCGGCAGCCGCAAAAGGCGCAGACCGCCAAGAGCTCCACGAAGTGATGCGTGAAGCGGCGATGCAGGCGTGGGAGAGCATCGAGCGCGGCCAAGAGAATCCGCTCAAGGGCATCATCGCTCGCGACAAACGCGTACGTGAATACCTCGACGAGAAACAGATCGACGCGCTCATGGATCCGGCGTCGCACACCGGTTCCGCCGCACAGCGGGCGCGCGATTACGCGCACCGCCTGCGCGTACTTGAAGCGCAAGGCGCCACAACCGCGCCATTCTTGACGGAGATGGGGATAGAGGCATGAACAAAGGACCCGAAGTCGCGCGCGGCAAGACCAAGGTGCTCTACCGCTCCGCCGACCGGCCGGACGCGGTCGTCGTCGTTTCGCAAGATCAGATCACCGCGGGCGACGGCGCGAAGCGGCACGTCATCGGCGGAAAAGGGCGTCTCGCCGCGCTGACGACCGCGCGGGTCTACCGCCTCCTGAGCGCATCCAATATTCCGACCCACTACTTGAGCGGCGGCGAAGACGACGACGCGAACGAGATGCTCGTCCGCCACTGCGAGATGATCCCGATCGAGGTCGTCGTGCGCGGCATCGCGGCGGGCTCGTACGTAAAACGCAATCCGGGCGTCAAGCCCGGCACGGTCATCGCGCCTCGGCTCGTCGAATATTTCTTCAAAGACGACGCGAATCACGATCCGCAATACACGGCCGAGCGCATCATCGACGAAGGTATCGCGACCCAGGCTGAACTCGCGCAGATGACCGACATCGCGCGCATCGTCTTCGACGTTCTCGCGCACGCATGGAAGCGCCAGAACGTTTTGCTCGTCGACCTCAAAGTCGAGTTCGGACGCGCTCCGAAAGCCGACGGCGGCACGGAGATCCTGCTCGCCGACGTCATCGACAACGATTCGTGGCGCATCTGGCCCGGCGGCGATCAGTCGGCGATGCTCGACAAGCAGATCTACCGCAACATCCAAGTGCCGTCGGAGGCCGACCTCGCGAACGTCAAAGGCAAATACGAAGAAGTCGCCGAGCGCGTCGGCCAATTCCAGAAGACGACCGGCGGCTTCGTCGGCATCGTCATGGGATCGTCGGGCGACGACGCACACGCCGAACGAATCCTCAAGGCCCTTTCCGCGCTCGGCGTCCCCGCGCGCAAGCACGTCGCTTCGGCGCACAAGACGCCGTTGTACGCGCTCGAAAAAGTGAGCCGCCTCGACGGCATGCTCGGGAGAGTCGTCTACATCACCATCGCCGGCCGCAGCAATGCGCTCTCGGCATTCGTCGATGCGGCGACCGCGAACTGCGTCATCGCATGTCCGCCGATCGGATCAAATTTCTCAGGCATGGATATCCTGTCGAGCTTGAGCCTGCCGTCGGGCATCGCGAGCATGGTCGTCCTCGAACCGGAGAACGCCGCGCTCGCTGCCGCGAAGATCCTCGCGGTCGACGACACGGTCTTGTACGGCCGCGTCCTGGTCGCGCAGTACAAGAACCGGACGAACGTCGTCGACGCCGATGCTCGCGCGGGCGGTTCGGTAAGCCAAGCGCCGCCGAACGGGAAGGCATCGCAGAATTGACCGTGACCCTCGACCCGGTCGCGTACTCAGCCGAGCCGCTGCGGCTCGAAGGATCCGATGCAGAACTCGAGCGCCTCGCCCGTCGCGAGGCGCTCGCGCTCACGGCAGGCGAACTGCGCGCGATCGTCGCGCGCATCGGACGTAACCCGACGCGTGCCGAAGCGCACGCGTTCTCGATCCAGTGGAGCGAGCATTGCTCGTATAAGAGCAGCCGCGCGCTGCTCAAGAAGTTGCCGAAACGGTCGTCCGACGTGCTCGTGCCGGTCGGCGAAGACGCGGGCGTGCTCCGTCTGGGCGAGGTCGACGGCGTGACGTACGGCGTCGTCGTCGCGCACGAGAGTCACAACCATCCGTCACAGGTCGTGCCGTTCGAAGGCGCCGCGACCGGCGTCGGCGGCATCTTACGCGACGTCCTATGCATGGGCGCGGAAGTCGTCGCGAGCGCCGACCAGCTGCGCTTCGGCGGCCTCGGGCTCGGCACGCACCAAGCGTACGTCGCGGCGGGCGCTGTCGACGGCATCGCGGCGTACGGCAACGCCGTCGGCGTGCCGAACATCGCGGGCGACGTCTATTTCCATCCGTCGTTCGCCGACAATTGCCTCGTCAACGTCGTCGCGCTCGGAATCGTCCGCGCCGATCGGATCGTCCACAGCCGCGTTCCAGCAAACGGCGAAGGCTTCGATCTCATCCTCGTCGGCAAGGCGACCGACGCGTCCGGATTCGGCGGCGCAGCTTTCGCCTCGCTCGTCCTCGATGCGAGTGAAGCTCATGCCAACAAGAGCGCCGTCCAGGTGCCGGACCCGTTCCTCAAAAGCGTCATCATGCGCGCGACATACGCGGTGTTCCGCGAGGCGTTCTCGCGCAAGATCCCGATCGGGTGCAAGGACCTCGGCGCCGGCGGCATCATGGGCAGCTCGAGCGAGCTGTGCGATGCGGGCGGCTTCGGCGCGACGATCGATCTCGATGCCGTGCCGGTCGCGACTCCGGGCCTGACGCCGTTCGTCATCGCATGCGCGGAAACGCAAGAGCGCATGCTGCTCGCCGTGCCGCCGTCGTTCACGCCGGTCGTGCTTTCGATCTACAACGAGCGCTTCACGCTCCCGGACGTCGCCGCGAACGCGAAAGCCGCGGTCATCGGCCGAGCGACAGCAGACCGTCGCTATCGCCTACTCGCCAAGGGTGTCGCGGTGTGCGACCTGCCGATCGACGTCCTCACCGGACCGGTTGCTGCAGAGCGCGTGAGCGGTCCCGAAACGGTCAAGCCGCGATCGACCGATCAGTCGACGCACGTCGTCGAGCGCAGCACCATAGAGGATCTGCTGAAAACTGTACTCGCGCATCCCGACGTCTGCAGCCGCCGCCCGCTCCTCGAGCACTACGACTGCGCTGTTCGCGGCGCGACGGTCGCACCGCCGGGTTATGCCGATGCAGGCGTCATCATCGTCAAGCGCGGCGGACATCTCGGCGTCGCGCTCTCCGTTGACGGCAATCCGCGCTACGGCGCGATCTCCGCACGTCACGCGGCGGCGCTCGCCGTCGTCGAGTCGGCGCGCAACGTCGCGGCCGTCGGCGCACATCCGATCGGTCTCACCGACTGTCTCAACTACGGTAATCCTGAAGATCCGATGGCCTACCGCCAGCTCGCGGACGGCGTCGAAGGGTTGGCGGAGGCCGCGAACGCGCTCCACGTCACCGAAGCAGACGACCCGCTCCCGTTCGTCAGCGGCAACGTCAGCCTCTATAACGAGTCGTCGGGCGGTGGCGCGATCGCGCCGTCGGCGATCGTCGCGTGCATCGGTCGCGTCGATGATGTCGGGCGCGTCGTTTCGATGCGGCTCACCGCGGGAGAGCACCGGCTGCTCGTCCTCGGACCGCGCACGGCTGCGCTCGGCGGGTCGGTCGCCGGCATCGTCCTCGGTGCGCCCGTGAGCGAGCTGCCCGATGTCGATTATGAAGAGGCTTCCGCATCGATCCGCGCCGTCGTCGAAGCGATCGAAGCAGGCGTGGTGAGCGCCGCACACGACATCAGCGACGGCGGCCTGCTCGCGTGCGTCGCGGAGATGTGCCTGGGCGGAGACGCCGACGGTACGATCGGCGCAAGGCTCACCGCGCCATCGGTCTGGGCGCCGGATATTTCACCGATCGCTGCGCTTTTCGGCGAGGCAGGCGGGTTCGTCGTCGAGATCCCGGCCGATCGCCTCGGCCATTTCGAAGCGATCTGCACTCGCACGGGCGCAGCGCCCATCGCGATCGGCACGACCGGCGGTGCGACGCTTCACGTGAGCGGACTATGTGACGTACCGTTGACGACGCTCGCAGAGGCCTGGACAGGCACGTTGCGGGAACTCTACGCGTGATGAATAGCATTTATGATTTCGAAGCAAGCAACGCGCGGCGAAATGTAGTAGGCCGACCGAAGGTCGGCGCCGAGCTGCGCTCGGCCTACTACATCCCCTTAATCGTTGCAACTATTTGCGCGTTTGCGCTCATGGGTGCGGCGCCGGCGCCGAGCGCGACTGCCGCGCCGGCAAACGTCGTACGCGCGACGCTTGCGAACGGGATGCAAGTCGTCATCCTGCCGAACGCGCTAGCGCCGGTCGCGACAACGGTCATGATGTATGGCGTCGGCTCCGACGACGACACGATGCCCGGCATCGCGCACGCCACGGAGCACATGATGTTCCGCGGCACGAGCGATCTGTCGGCTGGTCAACTCTCGGACATCGCCGCCCGCATGGGCGCGGTCTACGATGCGCAGACGTCGAACGAGTGGACCCTCTACTGGTTCAAGCTGCCATCGGCCTACGTCGACGTCGCGCTCCACGTCGAGGCCGATCGCATGTCGAATGCGACGATCAGCCAGGCGGACTGGGCGACCGAACGCGGCGCGATCGAGCAAGAGATTCAAGCGCAGGCGAGCCAGCCCGGATATAAGATCAGCACGAAGGTGCAGTCGGCGTTCTTCAGCGGTACGCCGTTCGCGAACACGACGGGCGGCACGGTCGCAAGCTTCGACAAGATGAAGGCCGACGACATCAGGGCGTTCTACCGCGCGTGGTACCATCCGTCGAATGCAACGCTCGTCATCGCCGGCGATATCGATCCCGAAAAGACGCTGGCGAGCGTCCATGCGCTCTTCGACAAGATCCCGGCGGCCACGCTACCGGCGCACGCGCCGATCAACGTGCCGCCGCTTCCGTCGACGACCATCACCGATACGATCGACTTCCCGCTCGGCTTCGGCGCTTACGCCTATCGCATGCCTGGTTCGACGAGCCCGGACTACGCGCCGGCGATCGTCCTCAACGACGTCTTCGATAGCGGGCGCGGTGCGTTCGCCGACCTCCAGGCCCAAGGCAAGGTCCTCGCCGCGATCAGCTTCTCGTCTGCGTTCCCGGAGACGGGCGTCACCTTCTTCATCGCTATCCCGACTCAAGATAGCAACGCGCAAGGCGCGCTGACGCAAGTGCAAGGCGTCATCGACTCATACCGGGCCAATGGCGTACCGGCGGATCTCATCGAGGCCTCGAAGACCAGGCTGCTCGCGCAGCGCGCGTTCGGCCAGGCGTCGATATCCGGTCTCGCGTTCTCTTGGGGAGATGCGATGACGAATCGCCAGCCGTCGCCGGACGCGCTCTACGATGCCGTCGCGAAGGTGACGCCCGCGGATGTCAACCGGGTCCTGACGACGTACTTCGACCCCGATCATCAGGTGTCGCTTATCATCACCGGCAAGCAAGACGCGACGTTCGCGCGCCCGGACCCGAACGCGGGCGTCGAAAACGTCGGCTACACGCCGACCAAAGAAGAAGCGCTGCCCGCTTGGGCGGCCGTCGCGCTCAAAGCGCCGCTCATCGCACCCGCCGCCGACACGCTCGTCGTCACGCGAAAACTGCCGAATGGTCTACGCCTACGAGTGCGGCAAGAGAAGACGGCGCCGGTCGTCGTCCTCAGCGGCGTCATCCGCAACGACCCGCTGCTCTACGATCCACCAGGCAAGGAAGGCGTCGCGCTGATGGTCGGCGAGATGCTGCCGTGGGGCACGACGACGTACGATCGCAAGGGCTACCAGGAACAATTGGACGACGCGGCCGCAGACGTCACGCTCGGCACGGCGTTCGGGCTCGAGGTGCAGTCGCAGACGTTCGATCGTGGCGTCCAGCTCCTCGCCGACGGCATGCTCCATCCGGCGCTCGCGCAATCGTCGTTCGAAGTCGTCAAGGCGCAGACGCTCCAAAGCGTCAACGCGGCGAACGCGCTTCCGTCCGAAAAGGCGGACCTCGCCGAGCGGCTTGCGCTCTATCCGAAGGGCGATCCGCGCCGGCGCGATACCAACGCCAAGACGATCGGCGCGATCAAGCTCGACGATCTGCGCAAATACCTCGCGCTCGCGTACCGGCCGGACCTCACCGAGATCGCTATCGTCGGCGACATCACGCCCGATCAAGCCGAGGCTGCGATCGAGCGGTACTTCGGCGACTGGAAAGCCATTGGACCGGCGCCGTCGTTCAGCTACCCCATCATAAAAGAGACGACGCCGAAAGCGGCCTCGGTGACCGTCAAGTCGTCATCAAACGTCCAGTCGCAGGTGACGCTGAAAGAAGAGCTCCACCTGCACTCGGACGACAACGACTACGTCGCGCTCCAACTGGCGAACACGATCCTCTCGGGCGAGGGGACGGGGTCGATGCTTTTCAAAGAGCTGCGCACGCGCCGCGGATACGTGTACGGCGTCGATTCAGCGCTCAACTCGCAGCCCGAGGGCGCCGAGTTCTCGATCTCGTTCGCGAGCGAGCCGCGCGACGTCAATCCGGCCGAGTCGGCCGCCATCGCGATCATCAAGGGCCTGCAACGCACGCCGCTGCCGGCGGTCGAGCTGCAGCGAGCAAAGGCGTCGCTGCTGGCGAAGAAAGTGCTCCCCCTGGACAGTTACGAGGGTGTCGCGTCGGACATGCTCGCGGGTGCTTCCGAAGGAATCACCGGGGATGTCTCCGATCGTTGGTTCTGGCAAGCGCTGCTTGCGATAACGCCCGCGCAACTCGAGCGCGCCATGCGCCGCATCGATACGGATCGCTTCGTCCGTGTCATCGTGGAGCCCGGTTCGTGAGCGAAGCCGGTGCGGCTGTCGACCAGCACGCCGCGCGCGTCGCCGTCGTCGTCTTTCCGGGGACGAACTCCGAGGACGAAACCGTCGACGCATGCCGCGATGCGGGCATGGACGCCCGTCTTTTCTGGTGGAGCGAGGATCCCGAGTCGCTGCGCTCGTTCGACGCGTACGTCTTCTCGGGCGGCTTCGCGCACGAGGATCGCGTCCGCGCCGGTGCGATCGCCTCGAAGAGCCCGTTGGTAGCCGTCGTGCGCGAAGAGGCCGAGCGCGGTAAGCTGATCCTCGGCATTTGCAACGGCGCGCAGATCCTCGCCGAGAGCGGCATGATCGGCGATGTCGCGATCGGGCGCAATCTGCCGTCTCGCCATTACCAGTGCCGCTTCGTCGACGTCGTCGCGGGCGACGAGCCGAGCAGGTGCGCGTTCACGCGATTCTTGGAGCCCGGAGCCTCGTTGCGCATGGTCGCAGCGCATGCCGAAGGACGCTTCACGGGCGACGCGCGCTATTTCGACGATCTCGAGGAGCGCGGCCGAATCGTGCTCCGCTATGCCGGCAAGGCGCACAACGGCGCGATGCACCGCGCGGCCGGCATCTGCAACGACGATGGCAACATCCTCGCGCTCATGCCGCACCCGGAGCGCGCCGCATGGGCGTTCAACGTCGCGTTCGACGACCCGTCGCTGCGCTCGGACGAGCCGAACCGGCCCGTCGGCGCGCACGCGATATTCGAATCGATGGCGCGCAGCCTGCGCGATCTGAAAACCGCACGCTAGAAGGAGCGAATTTCAAGTGCCTACGACCCACACGCCGCCGACCGGAGACGAGTCGATCGCGATCGCCGGTGAGGCGCGCAACCTCCAGGCGAAGATCAAGACGAAGCGCGGCGATATCGTATTCACGTTCTACCCGAACGACGCACCGAACACGGTCGCGTCGTTCGTCAAGCTCGCGCGCGCCGGTTTCTATGACGGCTTGACCTTCCACCGCGTCGAACCGGGCTTCGTCATCCAAGGCGGCTGCCCGCTCGGCACCGGCACCGGCGACGCCGGCTACAAGTTGAAGGCGGAGTTCAACGCTCGACCGCACGTGAAGGGCACGGTCGCGATGGCGCGCGCGCAGAGCCCGAACTCGGCGGGATCTCAGTTCTACATCTGTTTGGGAGATGCGAGTTTCCTGGACCGTCAGTACACGGTATTCGGCCAGGTGAAGTCCGGACAAGACGCGGTCGATGCCGTCCGCGTCGGCGACGTCATGGAGAAGGTGACGATCGAGCCCGTCTCGTGAGCGCGTCGAGGATGAGCCGCTCGCGCTCCTCGTAGCGCGCCGTCGTATCGCGTACATACGTCTCGACGTCCGCCTTGTCTGCGACGGACGGATGTCCGGCGCGAAACGGCGGATCGGGATCGTACTCGAGCCCGAGCTGCACCCGCTTCGCGACGTCGGCTCCGCGCAGCCGTGCGATGAGCGTGAAACCGAAATCTATTCCGGCGGTGACGCCGCCGCCCGTGATGAGGTTGCCGTCTTCGACGACGCGTTTCGACACCGGCGTCGCGCCGAAAAGCTTCAGCAAATCGAGATAGCGCCAATGCGTCGTGGCTTGGCGGCCTTCGATCAGTCCCGCGACGCCCAAGAGCAGCGCTCCAGTGCAGACCGAGGTGACGTATTGCGCCGCTCGCGCCCTCGAAGCGACGAAATCGAGCAGCTTGTCGTTCGCTAACGACGCACCGATGCCGTGACCGCCGGGGATGAAAAGGACTTCGAATGGCGGCGCGTCGTCGAACGTCGCGTCGGGCGTGACCGCCGGCGCGAGGTCGGGGACGACCGGAGCGCCTGTTTCAGCGATGGTCAGCGCTTTGACGTCCGGCGCTCGCGAGAAGACGTCGAGCGGTCCGGCGAGATCGAGCAGCTCGAAGCCGGGGAATACGACCATGCCGATCGTCGTCAACGCGCGCGCACCTCGCTTGCGAAGGGCAGGTCGCGCGTAGTCCCGCGTCGGACTTGGCCACGCGATGCCCGTGTATGAATTCGGCGTTGAGTTGACCGTCGGCGACAATACCGCCTTCACCGTGCGCGGCGCGCTGCGCGGCTTGGGCTACGTCGATCTCGATCGCGTCGAACGCAGTGAGCTGCTGCGGCTCAAGCTTCCCGAAGGCGGACTATCGATCGACGCTTGCGGCGCAGCGCTGACGCACGCCGAGGTCGTGTTCAATCCGAACAAACACCGGCTCTCGCATTCGGGCCTGCCGGAGACCGCCGTCTATGAGGCGGTCGTGACGGACGTCGACGACGACTCGAACGCTCTCGCCGACGTTCTTCGCGAGCGGTTCGGCATCGATGGGCTCGAGAACATCGAGCGCGCGACCGCGTGGCGGCTCTACGAGACCGGCGGCAAGCCAGCCGACGCGCAGCTGCTCGAATGGGCGTGCACCTCGCTGCTCGCGAACAAGTTCTCGCAATCGTTCACGGTCCGCCGCTCCCCCACGCGCACCGCCGTCAAATAAGCCTTCTAAGAAGCGACTTGGGAGCGGTCGAGATTTATCTCGACCGCCGCGGTCATCTCAGTCGTCTTGGGGTCAACAAAAATAAAAGGTGCGAGCACAGGACGTAGAGCTCGCACCAGGGGTGGGTGTTAGGAGTGCCGGAGTCAGTATAGCACGCGGATGCCGCGCGCCGCATCACGTTGGCACTATGTTGTCAGCCGCGCAACAGCCTCGCGAGATCGATGGCATCTGCTTTATGCTTACGATTGCCTGTGAGCCGCGCCGACAGTTCGTATGCCGCGACGAGCTCCGGCGATTTGCCGAAGCGCTCGATGAGCGGCAGCGCCTCGCGGACCGCGAGCAGCGCCTGCGCGCGTTCGCCGCGTCCTTCGTACGCGAGGGCTCGGATCAGGCACGCATAGCCGACGAATCCCGCTTTGCCTTGCCGCTGCATCGCTTCGCCCGCGCGTAGCGAGGCTGCGAGCGCTTCGACATAGCGGTGCGACAACAGGAGAAGCTCGGCTTCAGCGAGCTCGAGTCTCGCCCAACCCGCGCCGCCTTGTTCGACGCGAGAGCGTCCCTCGTCGATCAAGCGACGCGCTGCGTCGAAATCGCCGACCTCCGCTTCGCTTTCGGCGGCGGCGGCGCTCAGGAGCGCGAATTCCGTGCCTTTCATCGTCGCGCGAGCGATGCCGATCGTCCGGCGCGTCGTCTGCGCGGCGCCTTCGGCGTTGCCGTTGAGCCGTTCCATGCTCGATAGCCAGCCGAGCGCCATGAGCGCGTCGTGGAGCATGCCGCGCCGCTCGGCGAGAACCGCAGCAGCCGACATCTCGCGCATCGCCCACGCGACATCGCCGTCTTTGACGAGATGGACCATCGACGACGCGGCGAGCAGTGCGTAATGAGCGTCATCCGGCGGATCGTCCAGGCGCTCGAGCGCGTTCCATGCGCTTTCGACCTCACCGCCGGCGGTCTCGATATTGCCGGTGAGCCAGTGGAGCACTGCCGAATTTGCGTGCGCGCGGACCAAGACGTCGGTCGCGCCGAGAGGAGCGTCACCGAGCAGGCTCGTCGACTTGAGCGCCGCGAGATCGTAGCCTTGGAACGCAGCCGGGGTTTCGCCGCGGACGCGAGCGATCGTCGCGGACGAGAGGTCGATGTCGCACTCGACGAGCAGGCTCTGCCTGTCCTTGGGCGCTTCGCTCGTCGCGATCGCACGTCTGGCATTTTCGACTGCGGTCGCGGCTTTTTCCGTGTAGCCGGAGTCGACGAGTGTGATCGCTGCTGCATTGAAGGCACGGGCGCGCTGGAGACTCGACGTCGAATTCGTGGCGACCTGATCGAGGACGCCGAGCGCGTCGTCGAACTTGCCCATGTTGCGCAGCAAGGTCGCGTAGCGCAATTCGAGGTCGAAGCTGTCGCCGAGGTTGACGACGGCGAGCACCGGCGGCGCATATCGCGGCAGATCCTCGACGAGGCGAAGACGAATGCCGTCGAGATCGCGGAAAAGCGTCCTTAGCGATATGCCAAGGTCGCGAGCCACTGCTTTATATGGCTCGGTGCCGATGACGCAGCGTCTGACGATTTCGGATTGGCGGTGAGAGCGATCGCCGTCGAAGGGGTTGCCCTCTGAGGGATCGAGCGCTCGTAAGACCGAGGCGACCGCTTGCGCCACACGTGACACGACGACGCGATCCGGGAGTTGCTCCGAGCCTTCTCTATCCGCAGCGAGAAGGTGCGCGACGAGCGGATTCGACCGTAGCGCCTTCGCGTTGCGCATGTTGTGGAGGAGGTGTCGTGCGGCTACGTCCGTCGCATCGATTGGTTGAGCGTATGCTTGATTATCCACGGCTGGCCCCTCGCTGCCGCTGTTATGTAGCATTTATTTTCGGCGTGTCCCGACTAGGCCCTCGCGCCGCATCGTGTTCTGAGCCTCATATCCTAGCATGCAGGCGCCGCAAATCCCGGTACAAACTGCCAAAATAGTGACAAACTGCTCAAGGCTTGTCAGCAGCGCGTCCTTTCGCGGACCTGCCGATGCATGGGCGTCCGACGCGCGGCGGAGGAAATGACACATGGACGGGCGCCGTGCCCGCCTGAGTCGAGGCCTCCGCAAGCCCTACGGGGGCCTTGGCTTTTCGCGCTCTTTTTCGCGAACGTTCGATCAGAAAAATGGGAGCGGTCGAGATTCATCTCGACCGCCGCGATCTATCCATCTATCCATCTAAGGCAGATCGAACGCGTCGCGAACGGCACGGCTTCGCAACGAGATGTACGCCCACAGGAAGGCGGCGAGTATGGGCAGCACGGCGATCGCCAACAGTCCGACCGCCGACGCGTTGTAACTAGGATTCTCTATCATCAACTCCGTGAAGAAGTTCGGGTCGACCGCTTGGACGACCGACCAGGCGATGATGAACATCCCGCCGACGACGACGAGTCCGTATGTCGGCCCCTGAAGAGTCGCTCGCCAGGAGACGAGCAGCTTGTAGAGCTGCTCGAGTTTCCTGACGCCGTATCCCAACAAAGCGAGCACTCCGACGAAGATGCAAATGAGGATCACGTTCAGCTCGAAGATCGGATCGTCTGCAAGCGAGCGAAAGATCGCTTCGAGCGGCAACATAAAAAGAGCGCACGCGGTCGTGATCGCGCCGAGCAGCGTGTAGAGGTAGGCATACATGTATGCGGCCCTACTTCGATAAAACAGGCCGACGGTTGCGGCTACATATATGAGGTGAAGGGCGATGGTGCCTGGATAGAGCGGCCACAGCGGCTGACGAAAATCGTATACCAGCACGCAGATCCCACCGAAGAGCAACATCGCTGCGATGATGTACACGCGAAGCCGCGTGCCGCTATCAGGCCACGGACCGCTGCGGCCCCGCACGAAATCGGCCAACCATCGTATGGCGGCATTCATCGCAGGCGGCATTCGCCCGCTCCAAGGTCGGACCCGCCTGACGCGAGAATACATCGGGGCAAATGCCGAAAACTCAGCCACAGCTGTTCACCATCGCGACGCTGGGCAGCCACTCGGCCTTGCAGATCCTCAAAGGCGCCAAGGACGAGGGCTTCCACACGCTAGCGGTGGTGACGCCGCAAAACCAGCCCCTTTACTCGAGCTTCGCGTTCGTCGACGAAGTCGAGGTCATCGACAAGTACTCGGACTTCCCGGGGCTCGAGCCGAAGCTCGCCGGCCGCAAGATCATCCTCGTGCCGCACGGATCGTTCGTCGCCTACCTATCGCTTCGCGAGCACAAGGCGATGACGACGCCGTACTTCGGCAACAAGGCCGTGCTCGATCTCGAAGCCGATCGAATGAAGCAGCGCGATTGGCTCCTTCGCGCCGGCTTGAGGATGCCGCGCCAGTTCACGCAGGCGAGCGAGATCGATAGGCCCGTCATCGTGAAGCTGTACGGCGCGCTCGGCGGTAAGGGCTACCTCTTCGTCAAGAACGCCGACGACTTCAGCACGCGGGCCGCCAAGCTCAAGCAGCAGTACATCATGCAGGAGTACATCATCGGCGTTCCGGTGTACATCCACTACTTCTATTCGCCGCTCACCGGCAAGCTCGAGATCATGTCGATGGATCGCCGCTACGAGAGCAACGTCGACTCGCTCGGGCGCATCCCGTCGGCCGACCAAGAAGGCTGGGATCTGCAGCCTTCGTACGTCGTCATCGGCAACCAGCCGATCAGTTTGCGCGAATCGCTGCTCGCCGAAGCCTTCCATATGGGTGAGGCCGTCGTGCGAGTCAGTCGCGAGCTGTGCCCAGAGCGCGGCCTTTTCGGTGCGTTCTGTCTCGAGACGATCGTCACGCCGGAGGCGGAGTTCTACTTGATGGAGATCTCCGCGCGCATCGTCGCCGGCACGAATCTCTTCATCGACGGATCGCCGTACTCGTATCTCAACTATGACGAGCCGATGTCGACCGGCCGGCGCATAGCCCGCGAGATCAAGAACGCGCTGCTCTCGAACAGCCTCGAGATGGTGCTCGACCAGTCGAGCAAGTTGCCGGAGTTCTACCTCGCCGATCTCGAATCGCCCGGTGTCGCGATCTCGGGTCCCGGCGTGCCGGCGAACTAGAGGAATGGCCCAAGGCTCGAAAGCCCCCGACGCGCTCGCTCGATACGACCGGCGCGCGCTGACCGTCTGTTCTATCGGCAGCCATTCCGCGCTCGACGTGTGCCTCGGCGCGAAGCGCAACGGTCTGCGGTCGCTCGTCGTCGCCTCGCGCGGTCGGGAGACGACGTACGACACGTACTACCGCACGCGGGCGGACGGCGGCTGCGTCGACGACACGATCGTGCTTGCGCAATTCGCCGACATACTCGACACCGCTGTCCAACGTGACCTGCTCGGCCGCAATGTCATCTTCGTACCGAACCGCTCATTCGAGGTCTATCTGCGGCAGCGATACACGTACGACGAGATCGAGGCGGGCATGCTCGTGCCGTTTTTCGGCTCACGCAAACTGCTGCGTGCCGA
Source organism: Candidatus Eremiobacteraceae bacterium (assembly GCA_035710745.1). NCBI lineage: Bacteria > Bacillati > Vulcanimicrobiota > Vulcanimicrobiia > Candidatus Eremiobacterales > Candidatus Eremiobacteraceae > Candidatus Eremiobacteraceae bacterium. The sequence continues at coordinate 155,377 of DASTCX010000006.1, forward strand.
AGAGCGCGGCGAGGATTCGCCCGACGACCAATACTCGCTGCTCGACCGCGCCGGCATCCGATATCCGCGGCGCCTCGCGGGGCCGTCGGACATCGACGGATTGACGATCGTCAAGGCGCCGCACGCGAAGGTGTCGTTCGAGCGCGCCTTCTTCCTTACGACCGATCCGCTTCATTATAGAGAGCGCTCCGCCGAACTCGTCGAGCGCGGCGTCGTGACCGTCGATGGGCTCTCGACCGCGGTCTTCGAAGAGTACGTCATCGGTCCGACGGTCAATTTGAATTTCTTCTGGTCGCCCATCTCGAACGAGCTCGAGCTGCTCGGCACCGACACGCGACGCCAAACCGACATCGACGGCGCGCGCTCGCTGCTCGCGCGCGAACAGGCCGCGCTAGGAGACGGCTACGTGCCCGGGATGGAAGAGGCGGGGCATATCGCGACGACGCTCACCGAGTCGATGCTCGAGCAGGCCTTCGATATGGGCTCGCGCTTTGTGAAGGCCGCCTACGAGGCGATGCCGCCCGGCATCATCGGGCCGTTCGCCCTCCAGTGCATCATCGCGTCCGGGCCGCCGAAATCGTTCGTCGTCTACGACGTGTCGCTGCGTATCCCAGGATCGCCTGGGACCAAGTACACGCCGTACAGCGCGTATCGCTGGGGTACCGAGATGTCGGTGGGCGAGCGAATCGGGAAAGAGATCGCGCTCGCTCGCGACTCGAATCGCCTCGCCGACATCTGCACCTAAGGCAGAGAAATTCGAAAGGGAGCGGTCGAGATTTATCTCGACCGGAGACGAGCTTGCAACTGAAAGGCCGCTCTTAGCCGAGCTTCGCTCGGCCTACTACATTTATCCACAATGCGAGGCCGCGGCGATCGAGATAAATCGGGTCTTCGGGAATTGTGGTGGCTCGGGAGAAGTATCCCCGAGCCGCTTCGTTGTACCCCGAGGCATGCGTGATCGAGATTTTCAAGCGACGATTTTAGGCATCCAGCAGCCGTGGGTCGTGCACGACG